>JAQBOS010000218.1 GCA_028287925.1 Mucilaginibacter sp.
ATACTGGCTGGCAGAGGTGATGACGAGGCTATGGCCATGGATGACGACTTTTTACGGGCTTTGGAATACGGCATGCCGCCAACATCTGGCCTCGGTATCGGTATCGACCGTTTGGTGATGCTGATGACCAATCAAAGCACTATCCAGGAAGTACTTTTCTTCCCACAGATGCGCCCGGAGAAAAAGGCAAAAGTTGCTTCGGCAGATGATTTTGTTAATATTGGCATCCCTGCTGAATGGGTACCGGTACTTAACAAAATGGGATTTAATACAGTTGAAGAGCTTAAAGCAGCCAACCCAAACAAAGTATTTAATGATTTGGGCGGGATGCGCAAAAAATTAAAGCTGGAAATTACCATGCCTGTAAAAGAAGTGGTGATGGCCTGGTTTGAATAAAATACTTGAATTAAACACATCGATAATTAACTCCGTGATCTTCGTGCCTTCTTTGTGCCCTCTGCGGTTATTTTAACCACGGAGCGCGCAGGGGATTCGCAGAGTAACACGGAGTTTTTTTATTATAAAGTTTTCCTATTCAAATTTGTGCCCAAAGGTAACACCATTCCAGGTATCTGATCTGAACGGGCTTACCGGCAATCCCTGGATGCTGAAAAGATTGGCATCAATTGGCGAATTAGTCCAGCCATATCTAACCGCCACCGGGTTGGGGACAGCACTGCACCACACCTTTATTTTATTTTTATCCGTTATTACAGCCTGTGCGTAGTAGAATTTATGATCCGCGCCTGCTAATTCAAATCCTTTTACATAACCGTATATATCCTTTGCTATCAGTCCGCCTTCTGCATGAGTAAAATTTACTACAGCAGCACTATTTGTAAAATCAGCGGACGCAAATAGTGGGCTTTCAAAAAAGCCAGTTAAATGATAAACATTGGTTAATGCCGATGTTGCCAGTCTGTAGCCCACATCCGCTTTATCTTTTGGGTGGATGTTAAAAGCATCGCCAATATCCGTAGTTACTGCCACACCTGTATTAGGTAGTTGCAGCGCCATGTTCTGCGCTTCGCGCAGTTCGGCCCAGTTGCTGCCTAAATTACTATTTTGCGAAGGGCCAAATGATGAAAGCTGCACAAACAGGAAAGGCAATTGCTGCTTCCATTTATTGCGCCAATCCGTGATCAGCATTGGGAATACAGTTCTGTATTGATAAGCCCTGTCCGCATTTGATTCACCCTGGTACCAGATCACCCCTGCAATTGCAAAAGGAACAAGCGGGTTTACCATGCCATTATAAAGCATAAATGCATTATTATTGGGCAGCACATCAAAATGATAAGGTTTGCTCAAATCGGGCATTACCCGCCAGTTGCCATCGGCTAAGTTAATTGCAGTATCGGCAAAACGGATGTTGAGATCCGCTGCGCCCGTACCATTAAGCCCAATACCAAACCACGAAGGATTTTTTTGTGCCGATTGTAAATTAATCAACAAACTATTCATCCCACCCTTCCATGTTCCGGCAGGTATACTAAATTGAGTGCCGGGTGTTGATGCATTCTTATTTATAAGCTTGCCGTTAATATATACAGCCAGATCAGCATCCGTTGTCCCCAATGAAACAGTTGACTCCATTGCCGAATACGAACTATCAAGGCTGATGGTCCGCTGCATAAACCCTTGCCCGCGATAGGCATAAAGTTTTCCCATCCACTCCCATGATCCCGGTGCATTGCCGTGCTGCCAGTTTTCAAAAAAATAAGCAGGCTTAGCAGCCAATTCTTCCGGGGTATAATTTACAACAGGTTTTTTATTATAAGCCCAGGCTTTTAACAGCTTTTCTGTTCGCTGACTCAACTGCTCATTGTTTTGAGGCAACGTTGTCGCTATTGCGTTTAATTCGGGCGAGCCCGACATCGCTTCCCTGCTTATCCAGTCTTCAGCTTCAGTTCCGCCCCAGCTACTATTGATAACACCTACGGTAACATGTAAATTTTGAGCCAGTTGTTTGGCATAAAAATATCCTACAGCTGTAAAATCACCTATAGTATTGGCTGTAGCAAGCGTCCATTGCCCTCCGGAGAGCTCCGTTTCAGGAGTTAAGCTTATTTTGTTTGGCACATGGAACTGGCGGACAGTTACTTTTGCAGCAATCTTTTGCTCCGCTTTATACCCATAGGCATTTTTCAATTGAAATTCCATATTTGATTGCCCCGAGCACAGCCACACCTCGCCCAGCATAATATCTGAATAAGTGATTGACTCTTTTCCCGAGGAGATCTTCATTTCATAAGGACCGCCTTCCGGCATAGGGTGAAGAACAGCCTTCCAGTTACCCTGCTCATCGGCCTTAACCGTAACCAGTTGATTATTAAAGCTTACTGTTACTTTGGCTTTCTTTGCGCTTTGCCCCCACACCGGCAGGTCATGGTTTCTTTGCAGCACCATGTGATCGCCAAATAATTTTGAGGTGGTTAGGTGCGCCTGGGTTGCAGGTACAATAAGAAAAACTGAAAGAATACTGAATAAAAATTTCATAACTGGTTGATTGCGGAAAGAGGCCCTAACTAACTATTGATTGGTAAATATAAAGAATTAACAAAGCTGAATTTCAATGCATTTATAACAATCCATTTACACAACTGATAACAATTTGTTAATCAAATGATAAAATCAATGATACGTTAGTGTATTTGCAGATGCTTAATATTGTAAATAACACATACGCATATAGTTATGACAAACTCAATATTAGAAATAACCGAAAAAGAATACCTGATAAAACTGAACAGAAGCAATTTTAACCTGTCATTTATCAGAAGCTTATTAAAAATGGTTGAGGTGGCTAATCCTACGGAGGAAAGTTCATTTATCGCCGACAGGTATGTATCACCTAATCAACACCACTCGTCTGAGCCTGATTATTACAGCTCTATCGAAGAGAAATAAAAATGTCCCGATGAATTTCGGGACATTTTTATAAATTATCTTAATACTGGCGATATCCGCCTCTTACCACCTGTTTATCCATTTGGGCCATTTGGCCTTTCATCATCTTTATCTGGTCGGTAAGTAATTTATTCTTATCATCTTTTGACGCTTCCTGTAAATACATCTGCGCTTCGCGCTTGTTGCGTTTTGCCATAGCAATACCGGCAAGGCTTAGCTTAGCCAATGCCGTATTGTGTGACATTTTCATACCTAGCGTAAGCGACTTCTTGAAATATTTTTCAGATTTCAAAGGCGATTTGCGCGATTCTACCAGGCCTATTAATAAATTGTAATAACCCCATTGATTTTTATTCAGCTGTTTTTCGTAATCGGTTATTTTCAATAACCACTCTTCGGCCTTTTCTGATTTTTCTTTTCTTAAAAACCATTGAGAAATAATCATGTTCTCATTAAAAAAGTAGCTTAACAATACAAAGCCACCTAAAAACAATACCAGTATGCCCCAGCCCCAAAATCCAAAGGCACAAAGTGCAACGGCAGCACCTAAAACTACACAGGCAATAATTAACCTTACTATATTTGACATCTTTTAAAAACTAAAAATTAGTATGCAAATATCCGTTTATTTGTACGCTAAATCAACATCTATATAAATATTTATGGCAGTAGAATTAGAGCCATCATGGCTGAAAGTTTTGAGTGATGAATTTGATAAGCCGTACATGGCTGATCTGAAGAAATTTTTAAAAGAAGAGAAAGACGCCGGTCACAAAATATACCCCAAAAACGCTGATATATTTAACGCATTTAACAAAACCCCGCTTGATAAGCTGGAAGTGGTTATACTTGGCCAGGATCCTTACCATGGCGAAAGCCAGGCGCATGGCCTGTCATTTTCTGTACAAAAAGGCATCACTATACCGCCATCATTAAGAAACATCTATAAAGAATTATCTACTGATATTCCCGGTTTCACTATCCCAAACCATGGCGATCTTACAGAATGGGCAGAGCAAGGTGTGCTATTATTAAATGCCAGCCTTACCGTTAGGGCCGCATCACCGGGATCGCACCAAAAACAGGGCTGGGAAACATTTACCGATACGGTGATAAAAAAAATCTCTGATGAAAAAGAAGGTATTGTATTTATACTTTGGGGCAGCTTTGCACAGGCAAAAGCCGAACTGATTGATCAAAAGAAACACCACATCATCAAATCTCCCCACCCCTCACCATTTTCGGCAGACCGGGGATTTTTCGGCTCAAAGCCGTTTTCAAAAACTAATGAAATACTTGTAAAAGAAGGGAAGAAGCCAATTAATTGGCAGATACATTGAGAAGATGTGCGGATGCGTGGATATGCAAATGTGCGGATGAGGAAAGAAATATGAGAATGTATATATGTTCAGATGAATTTAGTAATCTCTTAATTACTTACTTTTCATTCGCACATTAAAAATTCGCACATCCGCACATCTCCTAATATTCCAGCGGCACTATTGGCTCTTTCTTGCTGGTTGACATGATCATCATGGTTTGGAAAGTTTTAACCACGGTGATGCGGCTGATCTTTTCCATGATCAGTTGCTCGTATGATTTAATATCACGCACGTAAACTTTCAGCAGGAAATCACACTGGCCGGTTACGTGATGGCACTCGGTAATTTCTTTAATGGTCTGGATCTCATCCAAAAATGTTTGGATAGTGTTTTTTTGATGAAAATCCAGCGAGATCTGGATAAAGGTTTTTATCCCCAGGCCCAGTTTTTCTTCATCAACCAAAGCATGATAGCTCTTTATATATTCGGCATTTTCCAGCTTACGCACACGCTCCAAAGTTGGTGCTGGTGAAAGTCCTATCTCATTTGAAAGCTGGAGGTTGGTTATCCTTCCGTTCTCTTGCAATATCTTTAATATTTGCAGGTCTATTTTGTCTAATTCAGCGGCCATATTACTGGCAAATATAAGATTTTACTTAATCTACAAAATAATATTTTTTAAAAAACACCTTTAACCGAAATAAATTCTTTTTTAAATAAAATTTAGATTAGTCTAAATTTATTATTAGATTTGTATAAATGAATACATTAGCCGAAGAAAACTACTTAAAATCTATCTATCACCTATCCCTTAATGCCGAAAATGTAAGCACCAATCAACTTGCAGCATTGCTAAATACAAAGGCATCATCAGTAACGGATATGCTTAAAAAACTGGCTGATAAAGAGCTGATCAACTACACGCCGTATCAGGGTGTTACGCTTACGCCTCCGGGCGAAAAGATCGCTATCAATATTATTCGCAAGCACAGGCTCTGGGAGTTTTTCTTAGTGGAGAAGCTGAATTTTAAATGGGACGAGGTACATGAAATGGCCGAAGAAATGGAACACATTTCTTCAAATGAACTTATAGACCGCCTTGATAGATTTATGGGGTATCCCAAATATGATCCGCATGGCGACCCGATCCCCGATTGTGATGGTAAATTTAAGGTCCACGACCTGAAACCCGTATCAGCTATTGAAATTAATGAAAGCGGGATAATTTGCGGGGTGCGCGATCATTCCGCAGGTTTTTTACAATACCTGGAAAAACAGGGACTTACCATAGGAAAAAAAATAAAGGTTGAAGATATTATTGAGTTCGACCGCTCAATGATATTGCAGATGGAAACCAAAACCGTACAAATAAGCCGCGAAGTGGCAAACAATCTATTGATCACTTTATGAGTAACGAAAACGACCGTTCATTAGCAAATGTCCATAGTTCAATAAATCCCGAAAGCAAAACCGGCTGGAAAAGGATCCTGGCCTTTTTAGGCCCCGCCTACCTGGTAAGTGTTGGTTATATGGACCCGGGTAACTGGGCAACAGATATTGCCGGGGGCAGCGCATTTGGCTACCGGCTGATCTGGATCTTGTTTGCATCAAACCTGATTGCATTATTGCTGCAGTCGCTCAGCGCACGGTTAGGCATAGTGCGCGGACTTGACCTTGCACAGGCTTCAAAGAATGCTTATCCCCGCTTTGTAAATTTTTGCCTTTACATATTGGCTCAAATAGCAATCATAGCCTGTGATTTGGCTGAGATCATCGGGATGGCTATTGGCTTACAGCTATTATTTCACCTGCCATTAATATGGGGCGTATCCCTTACCATTACCGATACGGTGCTGATGCTGTTCCTGATGAATAAAGGCATGCGCAAGCTTGAAGCATTCATCATGTCGATGATATTTATTATCGGGGTCTCCTTTTTAGTAGAAATGTTTATCGTAGGGCCTGATTTTGCCGGTGTAGCTAAAGGATTTATTCCGGGGAATTTATCCGGCAGCGCTTTATATATCGCCATTGGCATAATCGGGGCAACAGTAATGCCGCATAATTTATACCTGCATTCATCCTTAGTGCAAACCAGGCAAATAACCCGAACAGATGCAGGCATCAGAGCATCTATTAAATTCAACCTTTTTGATACGGTTATTGCCTTAAACCTGGCATTTATTGTTAACGCTGCCATATTGATATTAGCTGCAGCAGCATTTTTCAAAAATGGCTATTTCCTGGTCGCCGAAATTCAGGATGCCTATAAACTGCTTGAACATATTTTTGGCGCTACAGCTCCTACCCTTTTTGCAATAGCTTTGATTGCTTCCGGCCAAAGCTCAACCATAACCGGCACGCTTGCAGGGCAAATAATTATGGAAGGGCATATTAACCTGCGGATTGAACCCTGGCTGCGTCGTTTACTAACCCGCATACTGGCCATAGTACCTGCTGTTTTTACGATTATTTACTTTGGCGAAAGCGGCCTGGGCAGCCTCATTATATTAAGCCAGGTTGTATTGAGCCTGCAATTGGGCTTTGCTGTAATTCCGCTTATTCATTTTACATCAAACAAGAAACGAATGGGTAAATTTGCTATCAGCCTTAAAGTTAAAATACTGGCCTGGGCAAGCGCCATTGTAATTGTGGGTTTAAATGCAAAATTAGTTTATCAGCAAATAGGCGATTGGGTAACACAATATCCATCGGCTGAAATATGGATCTACGGACTGGCGACACCGCTGATCATTAGCATCGCGCTATTACTGCTATATGTGTTTTTAAGGCCGATATTATTTAAACATAAAGATCTGCCGGCACAGGTACCTCATGGCCTTGCCAGTACAATTGAAGACATAGAGCCCATTGTCTACCACAATATTGCGGTAACCATTGACTTTTCGAAAAATGATACGGATTGCATAAGGAATGCCATTATGCAGGGTGGCAAAAGGGCGCATTACACTTTAATTCATATTGTTGAAACTGCCGGCGCCCGCTATTATGGTACCGAAGTAATGGACCATGAAACACAAAGCGATGTTGATAATCTTGATACTTACGTTAATGCATTGGTAAAACTTGGTTACAAGGCAAAAGCCCAAATAGGTTATGGCAGTGCGGCAAGCTCAATAGCCAAAATTGTAAACAGTGAGGATATTGATTTTATAGTAATGGGATCGCACGGGCACAAGGCATTAAAAGATCTGATTTTTGGAACAACTGTTAATTCCGTGCGCCATAAGGTGAACGTACCCGTGCTGGTAGTTAAGCCACAAAAATAATTTGCATATTTGCAGCAAAAGAGGCCGTGATGAACCAGGATATTTA
>JAQBOS010000255.1 GCA_028287925.1 Mucilaginibacter sp.
GTAACACAAACCAAAATCGTAACCTTTGATAAACCGCAGCCTGCGAAACCTTTTATGTTTAACGGCGAGCAGTTAAAGGATATGCCTCCTTTGGAAGAATTTTTAGCCAAACAAAATGAACGACAAACGCTGTCACCCATCGAACGTGCCGCGAAATTAATTGAGGACAGTAAGGTGGTGATCATTCACGGCGGACAGGAGGCTTACTATGATAAGCAACGGGACGCCATCTTCATGCCCGAACCGGAACAGTTTGAGAATGAAACCAAATATTACCAGGCTGCCATTCATCAACTGGCACATTGGAGCGGTCATGAAGATCGCTTGAACCGTCCGATGGAAGGCAAATTTGCTTCAATGGATTATGCCCGTGAAGAATTGCGGGCGGCAATTGCCGGAATCCTGATCGGTGGTGAATTAAAAATAGGCCACAACTTCGGGCAGCAAAAGGCTTATATGAGCAATTTCGCCAAAATCTTAAAGGATGAGCCTTTTGAAATTGCCAAAGCTTCCAGGGATGCTCAAAAGATAGCGAATCTGTTGTTGGGTGTTTCGCAAAAGCGGGAGCAAAAGCAGGAACCAGAAGTGGTAGGTTTTAAACAGGGTGATGAGATCGCTTACATGGATACTACCTATAAGGTGCTGGAAACCTATAAAAACAAAAGTATAAAGGTGGAGGATGCCGCAGGCACCCGCAAAGTACTGAAACCGGATTACGGGCTTTATAAATCTTTGTTAGAAGCCAAAGCAAATCCACGAGAACCGGAAATGGTACTGGAGGAAGAACAGGGCCAGTCCGAGGAACAGGGACAAAATCAAAAAATAGGACGATAAATGAACCTCGTAAATTTTCATGAAGATGATCTTCCGATCCAGGATTTGGAAACCATCGGGCTGGCCGCAGGCGGTCAACTCTTGTTAAATGTCGATGACCTGAAAGCATTGCTTTCAGGTCGCCGCACATCTTTGCTGGAACTGCATGACCTTGAAACCGATAATATCAAGATCAAATCTATTAACGCGAAGATTTCCCTAAAGCCTAATGAGACAGGCAAACTGGATTTACTGATCCACCCCATTTACCGTAAACCGGAGTTACCCGATTTCCTGAACGAAACCGAGGCACAGCAACTCCGCAAAGGTGAAGTGGCCAGTTTACTCAAAATCACCCTCGATAATCATGGTAATAAAAAAGAAATGCTGGTTGAATATGACCCGGACACCAAAGAATTCATCGTTTCAGATACAGCTAAGATCTTAGCACCTGAAATGGTAAACAATGAATTGCTGACGCCCGCTCAAAAAGAAAATTACCGCAAGGGAAAGGAAGTACAGATAGCTGATGGTACGAAGTTTAGTTACTCGGCCACAGACCATCACGGTATTCGCTCCAACAAACTGAGGCTTGTTGCTTCGTTATTGATCGACGGTGGGCTTTCTTATATGGTGTATAAAGGGCTGAATGCTTTGTTTAACCAAAAGCGTGAGCAAAAATCTGCTGAAAAATTAAGTCCGGGCTATCACCAGGCGCTTAAAGATATCGAGAACCAACATGGTTTTAAGCCGCACCAGTTTGAACAATCACAAAGCCGCAAAGGCAGGTAAGAACAATGAATCACCTTTTAACAAGGCTTGGAATTCCTGCGGAAATCCAGGCCTTTTTTAATGTAACAGCTGACCTTTCCTTTAGTTATGGTGATCAGGATGAACGTTACGTGGATGGTATTCACATCGTACCCTCCACCCAAAACCTTTGGGTGGCCGGAACTCAAAACGCAACATGTTTGATCATAACCTATTCGGTTATGGAAGCGATAGCGTTTATTACAATTAACCGCCCTCGTTATCCCCGGCTGGAACAACTGGCCTTTGTGGCAATCGGCAACAGACTGCATGTTAACCAAGGTGAATGGATCAGGCAAAGTTTTCCAGGACGCAAGATTACTCTCGTATTTGGCAAAGACCTGGTAGGGCATATCACAGATATAAAATTATCTGCAGCTTTAAAAAATATCCCCATCCGGATAATTTATAAGGATACAGAAATTCACGTTTATCGTAATCGTCGCCTGCACATTTTTAACCAGGAACAAATTTCCCTGCATGCTTTTCAGGAAGCCTTCGGTATTCGCCCCCGTTTCCGGACCGGAAAGCCGGTTCAATCATTAACTTTTTTAGATCAATTAAGACATGACACAAAACGATGATATTTTATTAAGGCCGGCTATGCTATTTGCATTGCTGAAAGCCTTCCCGCTGATTTTGCTGGCCATCACTTTTCTTTTGCTTGCCTGGTGGTTGTCACCTTATTTTATTTTATTTAGCCTGGCGGTATGCTGTTTTGCTTGGTACCGATTATTATACATCCGTAGTTTTCAGTACCTGATCACTCATGAATATATCAGGCTGACACGCGGTATTTTCTTTAAGCGGATTGACCAGCTGGAAATGTTTAGGGTCAAGGATTATATTATTACCCAGTCCTTTATTTTACAGATTTCCAAATTGATGTACCTGACTTTAATAAGTACCGACCCCGAGAATCCTATGATTCAATTTCAGGGTATCCCTGAATCTACCATCACGGATACGATAAGGGACAGGGTATTAGCTGCACGAAAAAGCAACAATATCTACGAATTAAATTAAAAAACACTTGGAATTTACTAATTAATTTAGTATTTTTAATTAATAATTTACTGTCACGAAAGCCATAGTACGTAACATTTTGTTAGCTTGTTTAATTACCACATTTGCCTTTTTCGGGGCAGTTGGTAGGAAACATACCAAAATGACACCTGCTCAAAAAATTGAAGCAAGAAAGGAGACTTTAACCTGTTTATCAGTAGCTTTCTTAGCCTGCGGATTATGTGTCTGGAGATGTTCCGTACTCAACCGCAGATTAAATGAGGAACGGGAATACCAGCGCAGGTTCAATGAGTACATGTGCAGTTCAGCATTTAACAGGCATTATTGAACAATAATTGTTAATATTACAACATCTTAAAAGCGGGCCATCTGCCTGCAATTGTGATAAGGTTTAGGTTGAAAGTCCCTGGCAGCGAGTGTTCAGGGGCTTTTATTTTACGCTTATCTCATCTTTATCTGGCTATCAAAAGCCGACTTCACTCAATTTTATGGAAACTTCGAAAAATCCATTGTTTAATTCAACAGGGACGATTACCGAAAAGGACCTGATTGCACTTTATGGCCCGATGCTTAAAGGTGATCTGGTATTAAAGCTTGCTGAACATCAAAACTTTGATGCGGCGCGGGAGCAATTCCAAACCTGGGATGAACGTTCAGTTGTCGAAATGGGTAATATGTTAGGCCAGGATTACCGGCACCAACAACTGCTCTACAAAACAAAGGAAAAATATATTGCAGTCTCTTTTCTTAAGGCGTTAATCAATGATTGGGAAGTAGAGCGACTTGAAAAAATATGTGATCGCTTAGCAGATCCAATACAGCAAAAACAAGCAGCCGAATTACTTAAAATCCGTTTATCAGGTAAATTGCCCCACATTGATCTGGCCGGTACAGATTTTACGGTAGATTGGCGGCTAAGACAATTAAGGGAAACAGAAGAGCCATGGAAGCATATCAGCTTAGATAATTTAGAAATGGACGAATCCGGCGAGGCTTATTTATGCTTCTACCATACACTAACCCATGAGGTTTTTATCCCTGAAGAAGATATCAAAGAATTACCGGTAAATGTGGTTGTAATGGAAATCCCTTACGAATTAAAACTTGACCCTGTTGCAGTTGCCAGAGATCTTGGAATAGGCGAAACGGATTTATTAGATGAGCATCCTATTCAACAAACATTAGTTGCCAAAGTTACCCCCTTGTCAGAGTCCGGCCTACCGGAGTTTATAGAAAACAATTTGAAAAGACTGGCCAATCAACGGGTTAATGAGCAACCAAACTCTAAAATGGGGCGGTAAATAGCAGATTCGTTCTACCTTAACAATTTGCTTTTATAGCATTTATAAATGCGCGGTGCTGGCCTTATATGGTTTGCGCCTTTTTTATTTCAACCTGAAATAAAATGGAGCTACAAGTATTGACTTCGGAGGACTTAGAGAAGTTTCGTAAACAGTTATTGACCGATATTGAGAAATTATTAAATGTAAAATATCCCAAAAAATGGCTTAAAACCAATGAGGTAATGGATTTACTCGGTATGTCGGAGGTTACACTTCAAACATTACGAAATAGGGGCCTTTTGCCTTTTAGGAAAGTAGGAGGAACGGTTTATTTTAACGCTGAAGAACTTGACGATTATATTCAAAAGTTGGGCGAATAAACCATAATCCTATCCTACACAAAACATTTAGAAGTAGCGCAGTCTTTCGACTGCGCTTTTTTTATGCCTAATTAAAACAAAATATCGCTTTGAACACAGGGGAGTCGAACCAGTGACCCTATCCAAATTAATTATCCGACCATTTTTAAAGCGTTATTTATGGCTTCTGTTATGATGCTATCTTCAATATCCGCTAAATAGATGCGGGTATCGGCCTGTGTTTCGTGCCCCATTGCCTCCTGGATTATTTTAATATCCACATTAGCCTCGTTTAGATGGCTTGCAAATCCATGTCGTAAAGCATTGGAGGTAAACTGCTTTTTCCAGCCAACGGCTTCTGCCATTGCCTTTGAGTCCTCGTTAAAATCCTTTAATGCAGAGTCTATGCGAACATCCATCTTTTTAGCCGTATCATGTTCCTGCATGATAAAGGGAAAGATATACCCTGCATCAGACTGTTCCGGAAAATCTTCAAAAATCTTAATAACTTTTACCGCCGATGGGTGAAGTTCAAAATCATAATTTCTTTTGTTTTTTGAGCGCTTGTAACAAATACCGTTATTGACGAAATCTTCCTTTTTTAGTTTGAGCATGTCATTGAAATTCATGCCCCTCGCGTAATACATAAACTGCATCAACAAATGAGAGCGGTATATCCGGGTTTCTTTAGCAGGTTTTAGCCTAAGGATTCTAACCCAATAATCAGATTTTATTGACCGCTTCTTCGTCCTGATCCTTTTGTAGGCCTTAAACTGAATGTACTTTTTAGGGTGGTGTTCTTTATTACACAATCCATCAGCAATCGCCAGATTCCAGATTCGGTAATAAGTACGCAGGTAGTGGCTTCTTGTAGACTCGGTTGTTCCAGAAATCTGTTTTTCATAAGCCTCATGATCTGATTTGGTAAAGGCCAAAAACATCTTATCCTTGTCTTTAAGAAGCTTCTTAACGGTCAGTTTGTTATTGTAAAAAACATTGGCATAGCCCGGATTATCTACGGAATCATAATAATCAATAACGGATTGTATGTAGGCTAAAATTTTATTTGGCTTTTCAGGTAATGCTGATTGCTTTATTTGATTACTAAGGTTTGCCTTAATTTCTGTGTGAGTAATCGTTCGCCCGGCCTTTTCAGCGGTTTTTATTTCGTATTCTATATCTTCTACGATCTTTTTGATCCTGGAGGATAAATCCAAATATTTAGGATGAGTAATTAACGGCAAGCCGTTTTTTTCATCCCAGTTTTCAGGAGAACTACTGAAAGCGGTAGTGATATACTTGGGAACACGGTTTTGCGTCATTCTGATACGCACTTCATGTTCGCCAATTACATAATTTTTATCTGTATCAATTATTACTCTGTAAGTCCAAAGAATTGGTTTTATAAGGATGTCCACAACATAATTTCTTCAATTTATTTTGCATGCAAAAATGGATGCGAAAGCTTTATCTTTTACCTCTGTGATAAAACTGTGATAAAACAAAAGTAGGTAAAAATCACTTAAAATCCCAAATAAATTAGCAAATATATTTACATAAAATATTGGTTTACAGATATTTGTGGTAATTTGAAATTATTTTGTGTTTCTTAAATTCCGTATGGCATGCAAGAGGTCATCGGTTCGACTCCGATATTCTCCACCTGATAATCAGGCACTTATGATGTTCATAAGTGCCTTTTTTTATTCCATTTTTTTCAGTGACCTCCAAAACGGATTTAATCCGGTTTAAAGTGGTTTAAAACCTAAGTTTGATGAGTGTTATTTTATCCAGTAAACAATAATCTTTCATTGTAAAAAGAAACTCGAAGTGGCGGTCGCTAAAATGTAGAGGTTTATTCCGAAATGATTAAAATATGTTAGGGAAACATTGCTGTTAACTTTTAGCCGAATAGAATTGTCATGTAACCCGTCGGAACAACCCTGTAAGATGCGCATATAAACCCCCTTCAAATCATCATTTTCAATCACCAAGTGATCTCTCTTTCAACCAGCTGAATTAATAGACTATACCCGTTAGGGTATAATAACGGATTCCATAGTATAATTATACCCGTTAGGGTATAATTATATGGACTCAAACCATACAATTACTATCATTCAAAGATGAATTAGATATGAATAGGTATATACGTTATGATAGCCGTTTCCCCGTGGTAACCGGGAAACGGCATGATTATATTTTTGATGAATCTAAAAGCTTAAGGCCCTAGCTTAATAATTGTACCTTTAATGGATGAACGGCATGCCTAAATAATAAATAACTCAATGTATTTAAACAGACCATCATTTTCAGATGTATATGATAAAATCCTGGAAGATATACGGCTTCAAATATTAAAAGAAACTGATTCCACCATCATCGGAACGACAACAGACGAATTAGCAGTCTATTATTATTCAAAAAAACATTTCGATCCTATAAAGGTAGACCCGGAAAGAAACGAAACACTTGAACAAAAAAATGAGGTGAGGATTATACGGGCTGACCAGCGAGAAGAATTTTACCGGGATGAAGGTGACCTGCCCTACGAGTATGAATCAATCTATGTCACCATACCCATTGTTCATAATGCTCATCTTTCAGAACTATTAAATATGCGGCCATCAACGTTTTCATTGGGGGGAAGTATAAAAGCAGTAAACTGGAAACGAAATACAGCTGAGTTTACTATCGACATTAAAGGGTATGCCCTTAACCGGGATGACAATTGGGTTATCAACGAGGTGCAAGGCTAAAACAATATGTTTACAATCATATCCATATCATTGAAACTGAAGTCATAGCTGAAAACGCTAAGCTATTACAGAAAATTAAAGGTTTAATAGAGGCGCGGAAAACGAAGTTAACCGCCGATAAAGAAAA
>JAQBOS010000287.1 GCA_028287925.1 Mucilaginibacter sp.
TGAAGTAACATTACTTGATGCAGTAGTTATCATTTCGGCAATGCGTTTTTGCCTTATTTCATTCCTGATGGCAGTATAATTCCGGCCTAAATCTTCATTCATGTCCGTCATCATCAGCCTGTTTTTATCATAACCTGAAGCCCTGTCCTTAGCATATTGAACCTGCTGGTAAATGATAAAAGTGCTTATGATAAGCGCAATTGAACAACTGAATTGCAGCACCACTAATATTTTCCGGGGTAACGTGGCCCCTTTGCCCACATGGATATTGCTTTTTAATACTTTTACCGGATTGAACGAAGAAAGATAAAATGCCGGCCTGCTTCCGGCAGCCAATGCGGTGACCAGTATGCCGCACAATGTGATTATCCAAAATGGTGCGCTGGCGAAAGGGATGGTTATTGCGCCCCCAGTAAGCGTATTGAATAATGGTAAAGCTAGTTGAACAAAAAGAATGGAAAATATAAATGCGATGAATGTTAGCAGGACAGATTCAATAAGAAACTGAAATACCAGTTCTTTTTTACCGGAGCCAATTGCTTTTCTTACCCCAACTTCTTTCGCTCTTTTCTCAGATCTGGCGGTGGTAAGGTTTACAAAATTAATACAGGCAATCAGCAACACCAGTATACCTATAACACTAAAAATACGGACATATTCAATAAAACCTGCAACAGGTTTGCCGTTCTCAAAGTTATCATACAAATGCCAGCTTTCCAGCGGGTCGAGAATAACATTGGTTGTCATTGACATACTGTTGTCCTTCTCTGTCTTCTCCAGGCTTTTTATTTTAGGAGCTACCTGTGCATAGGTAATCCCGGGTTTTAATTTTACAAATGTCATAAAATTGGTCCAGCCAAAACCTGCTGTCCGCGCCCGTTTTACAAAGTCATTTGTTGCTTCCAGGTAACTGAATGGCACTAAAAAATTAAATTGTAAAGTAGAGTTGGCGGGGAGATCTTTAAGAATACCGGTAACTTTCAGATCATTTTTATTATCGTAACGAACTGTTTTGTTGAGCGCATCTTCATTACCGAACAAAGCTTTTGCGGTACTTTCTGTAAGCACAATGCTATTGGGATCGCTCAACACATTTTTTGCTTCGCCTTCCAGCAAAGTAAATTGAAACATGGTAAGAAAATCACCCGCTACATGATTTCCGCTCATATAAAATTTTTTGTTAGCAACCATTAATCCGTGCATATCACCGCCATCCGTTTCGGCAACAGATGCTATTTCCGGAATTTGATTTCGCAAGGCGTCTGCTAACTTTAATGAAGTACCGCCATAAGTAAGTGTATCGCCATTCCCATAAAAATGTCTTTTTACCTGGTATAGCTGCTTGTACCCGGGTAGAAATTTATCGTATGCGTATTGGTTATGTACCCAAAGCCCAATTATCAATGCAACAGCCATGCCTGTTGCAAGTCCAAAAATATTGAGCACGCTATAGCCCCTGCCCCGGATTATGTTGCGCCATGCGGTTTTGAAATAATTTCTAAACATGATTTAAGTTATAAATGGTCAAGTTTTTAATTTTTGATGCGACGTTTGTTATTAATAATTGTAATCATTCCGCCTTCAAACTCTTTACAGGGTTAACCAGCGCGGCTTTTATCGCCTGGAAGCTAACGGTGATCAGTGCTATAGCAATAGATAATGCCCCCGCTGCAGCAAACATCCACCAGCTTACAGGCACCTTGTAGGCAAAGGCCTCCAGCCATTTGTTCATGGCCCACCATGAAAGCGGAGTAGCCAGTATAAAGGCAATGCCAACTAATTTGACGAACTCTTTTGACAGCAAACCGACAACGCCGGCAATGCTTGCACCCAGCACCTTGCGGATCCCGATCTCTTTTTGGCGCTGTTCGGCGCTGAATGCCGCCAGGCCAAACAACCCGAGGCATGAGATCAGGATAGCCATTATAGTAAATGAATTAATAATTTGTGAAAGACTTATTTCTGCTTCATATTGCTTTTGTACTTCCTGGTCAAGAAATGCGTATTCGAATGGAACACCTTGCAGATTTTTTTGCCAAACCGTTCCCATTTTACTCAAAAGCGATTTATAGTTGGTGCTGCTTACCGAAACCGTCATAAACGAGAAGTAATTACCCGGATTACCGTTGTGAAATATCATAAACGGACCAACTTCTCCATGAAGGGAGTCATAGTTAAAATCTTTCATCACGCCAACAATATCGAAGTGCTGAAGAGAACCGTCGAAATTTTTACTGAACACCCTTGTTCCTGGCGCTTTTTCGGTTGTAAGGCCAAGGCGTTTACATAAGGTTTCATTGATAAGCGTTGTTAAGGTGTCCCTCACCCGGAAATCACGGCCGGCGATGACTTTGATACCGTTAGCACTTATAAAATTTTCGTCGGCAGCCATGTTCTGAGCGTCTACTGCTGTTGCCTGATTACCGCCGGCGAGGTACACCGGAAAGTCGCTTCCTGACTGATGGCTCAAATAACCATCAGACAAGCTTACATATTTTACATCAGATAATTGCTGAAGATCGGTTGCCAGAGCCCTCATTTTTTGCCGGCCATCGCCGGTATAAAAATTAAAGATCAGCTTTTGGTTTTTGTCGAAGCCAAGGTCTTTATTTTTTATAAAATTGAGCTGGCTGTAAATAATGATGATAGATGTAATGAGCACGATCGACAAAAAGAACTGGAACACCACCAGCGTGCGGCGAATGCCGGATGCCGATACCTGGCTGGTGAAGTTGCCCTTTATTACTTTGATAGCCTGGAAAGCCGACAAATAAAAGGCCGGGTAACTGCCCGCAACGGCGCCCGTAATTACTACAATCGCAATCAGCACCAACCAGATGCTGAAATGACTGAGGAATGTGAGCGGAACATC
This sequence comes from Mucilaginibacter sp., assembly GCA_028287925.1. Lineage (GTDB taxonomy): Bacteria > Bacteroidota > Bacteroidia > Sphingobacteriales > Sphingobacteriaceae > Mucilaginibacter. The sequence continues at coordinate 2,873 of JAQBOS010000287.1, forward strand.
GGTTTGGGTAACCTGGTTTAAATAAGGGATAGCCAGGTACAATAAAAGTATCGCCAGCAACACGCCGATCAGCGTTAACAGGAACGATTCGCCCATGAACTGCTTTACCAGGTCGCTGCGCCCGGCGCCAACTACCTTGCGCACACCCACTTCCTTAGCCCGTTTTGATGCGCGGGCGGTAGATAAATTCATAAAATTGATACAGGCGATCAACTGGATCATGATGGCGATACCTGCCAATATATAACAGTGTAGGGCTGATGGTTTTGCTTATCTCATACTCGTAACCAGGCGCAGTAC
>JAQBOS010000288.1 GCA_028287925.1 Mucilaginibacter sp.
TAGATTTGAGTAAATACTGATTTTGTTCTCACACAAAATTTTAAATATGTGCTAAATTTAAGTAAAAACGCACAAAATGCAAGTTTTTGTCTCACACATTTCTCACACAAATGAACAAAAAATAGCAAAATATCAATCAAAATTTACAAATTAAAAATACATAAATATCTGATATATAGGTAAATGTATAAAATACAAAATATCAATAAAGTCATTTTTCTGACTGTTAATCAGAGGGTCGCTGGTTCGAGCCCAGCCTCAGGAGCACAAGCCATCAATTGAAAAATTGGTGGCTTTTTTTTTAAAAACGTTATTTTACCATACGGCTTAACCATTGATGCATAGGCTCAAACGTCATGAGGCTGATGTAATTTCGGATCAGATCACCTTTAAAGGAATAATCTAAAATACATTTGTTTTTTTTTGCTACCGTTTCTGCCTGTTGGTAACAAATATATTATTTTAGCCCACTCATATCCGGAAATCTAAACCAAGATGATCAAGTATACTAAATGGCTGTTTGTTTTATTGCTTGCCATTGATTTTACGCCAGTTTTGGCACAAGTCTCTGTCATTAATTTATTTAGCCCGCAAAGCGGTACTGCCATTAAGCTTACTGGTACTAATTTCGTTGCCAGCATTACGGGTAGCAAAGTATATTTCGGGGCTGTAAATAACAGTGCTCCGTTTACCAACAAATCATTTGTCAATAAAATAGATGTAATATCGGGCAGCTTTGTTTATGGAGTAGTTGTTAAAGATTTTAATGGAGACGGTAAAGCAGATTTAGCAGTAGTGAACAGCGGAAGCAATGATATATCTGTTTTTAAAAACAATAGCACACCAGGATCAGCATCGTTTGATACGCCGTTGAAATATGCAGTTAATGGTTACTCTGTTGGAATAACTGCTGGCGACCTTGACGGCGACAACAAGCCGGACCTGGTTGTTACCAATTTTAACGCAAACACTGTTACCATATTTAAAAATATCAGCACTGCTAACCAGATCAGCTTTGAGAAAGAGTTGGTGCTTAATACCGGCACAGGCCCTTATAATGTTGCCATTGCCGACCTGGACGCAGATGGCAAACCAGATATTGTTGTAACCAACGATAGGGATTTTCCCGGTAGCATTTCTGTTCTAAAAAATAATTCCTCGCCCGGCACATTTTCTTTTGCTGTTAAAAAAGATTTTACAGTTACCTCTGATCCACGCGGACTTAGTATCGGCGACTTGGATACCGACAGCAAACCTGACATAGTAGTAGCATGCCAGGATGGCAAAATATCCGTATTAAAAAATACATCAACACCTGGTAATATCAATTTTGATACTGACATCACCTATCAGATGGCTCCAGACTGCTCACCGGAGAGTGTGATAATAGCAGATCTGGACGGAGATGCAAAATCTGACATTGCAGTTGCCAATAATAATTCAACCGGTACGATATCCATCTTGCAGAACACCAGCCAGCCGGGCACCATATCATTTGCCGGGCGTAAGGACTTTTCGGTTGGCGCTAACCCGTTCAGTATAGCCTCCGCAGACATCAATGGCGATGGAAAGCCCGATCTTGCTGTAACCAACCAGTTGAGTAATAATGTATCGGTTCTTATTAACTCCGGTACAACAGGCAATATTGATTTTAATCCGATGGTTAATTTTGCAACCGGTCCCCAGCCACGAAGCGTTGCTATTACAGATCTTGACGGGAACGGATCTCCCGATCTGGTTGTGGGAAACGATGGCACAAATACCGTATCGATTTTATTGGCCGCAAATATCAGCAAGCTGCCTTCAGTAATTACACTGCCGCCACAATTGCCTGTGCTGGATGCCAACAACAACTATGATCCTAAAGCAGCCAGCACTAATCATGAAACGCCTGTTACTTATACCAGCAGTAATCCGGCAGTAGCCACTATTACCCCAGACGGATTGGTACATGTAATTGCGCCGGGCATTACCATTATTACCGCAAATCAGATTGGCAACGAAAAGTACGATGATGCCGCTCCCGTTTCACAAACATTAACCGTAGTTGAATATCTTTATCTGAATATGCCGCCCATTGCCAGCAAAATCATTTGCCAGGCAGATTTTTCTGTCAATGTAACCAGTTCAAATTCAGCCATTTTAATTACATACGCCAGCAGCAACCCCAATGTGGCAACAATTTCTCCGCAGGGTATTATACATGTTGTAGGTGCCGGCACTACGACAATTACGGCCACGCAAAATGCCAGTCCGCCGTTGTATGTTTCTGCTCCGCCAGTATCTCAAACCTTTACTGTCACTGTTCCGGCTGCAGCAACTGTAGATGTTACGGAAATTTATGCCGGTCAGTGTGAAGGTTCGGCCATCAAATTTATTGCAAGTGGCACTAATGCCGGTACAAATCCAACTTATCAGTGGCAGGTAAATGGGGTAAATGCCGGTACAAATAATCCTGTGTTTGTCAGTAACTTATTAAAAAACAATGACAGGGTAATGTGTAAACTAACCAATAACGACGCCGTGTGCCAGGATATGGCTATGGCGACATCTGATACTATTATGGTTACGTTAACAAGCCTGTCAGCACCTTCGGTAACTATAAAGGCGTCGAACAACGATGTGTTTACCGGAACGCCAATTACTTTTACAGCTACGGCAAGGGATGCAAGCGGAACAATAACGTATCAATGGCAGGCTAACGGCATAAATGCCGGGTTAAATAGTAATATATTTACGTCAAATACTTTGGCCAACGGCGATCAGGTAACTTGCGCCATTTCAACAAGCGCCTCCTGCAGCACACCTGCCGCCAGCCAGCCGTTAACTGTGGATATTGTTAACAATCTAACCATTCCTAATAGTTTTACACCCAATGGAGATGGTATAAACGACACCTGGGTTATATCGGGGATCGCCAGTTATCCAAATAGTGTAATCAGTATTTTTACTCGTTATGGCACACTTGTTTATCATCAAAGAAACTATAGCAATAATTGGGGTGGGTTATTAAATGGCCATCCATTGCCTGTAGCCACTTATTATTATGTGATCGACCTGGGGTTTAAAAGCACTAAACTGAGTGGCTGGATTGCCATTATAAGATAAGCTGGCATGCCTAGAAAAAAAAGCTTTTAAATCAGGAGATATAGCCATTTTCCTTATGAATTAGTTTACAATATCAATCCGGAATGGAAAATCGTAAATACCGCCGGAAGACAACCATCATACCTTATTTTGGAGGCGCATAGGCACCCTTTTCGATCCATAGCTTTACTTGTGCGGCAAAAGCAGGATGGCTTAGCGGAGGCAATGTGCGACCCTGACCGGGGTTCCAGCCCCAGGATACCAAAGAGTCCGAGGTCGTGTGTTCAATTAATTGTTGTTTAGTTCTTTCGCCATTTTGTTTAGGATCAAGTAGTTGCAGGGTCAGTTGCCTCGGCGTCTGCCCCTGGAAAATAATTTAAACAGCTGGGATTCTATTTCTTAGCCAGGCAATCTTTTTTTTCTTTAATTTTCGCCAAAATCGGCTCAGCCGAATTTTGGTAAAGGCCCCACATGTTCGCAGGGCTTTTTTATATCTTAGCAAACGCAATTACCCTGGTTACCAGGCCACCTCGCCACCATCTTTAAAAAACTTTGCTGTAATGCCCGGATCTGATTGTATTGCCAGTTTTACGATAGGCCTTGCGCCTTCCTCAATGGTTTTTGCTCCCTGGAATTGATTTAAATCGGTAGCTGTATAGCCGGGCGTAACACTGTTAACGCTAATACTAATACCCGTATCATGGAGCTCATTAGCCAGCATTACGGTAAAGGCGTTTAATGCTGTTTTGGAAGAACCGTAGGCATTGTATTTATCCCGGTTTGTATTTCTTCCCGTTTCAGTACGCAGGGCGATAGAACCAACTTCACTTGAAACATTGATGATGGCTGCCTGGCTGGATTTCTTCAGCAGCGGCAGAAACTCCTGCGTGGTTTGAACGGCGCCGAAAAAGTTGGTGTCGAAAACCCTGCGCAGGTTTTCCACGTCGCCAGTAGCAAAATCCTGGGGTTGGTCTCCGGCGATGCCTGCGTTATTTATTAAAAGATCTAAAGAATTAATTTTAGTTTCCATCTCTTGCCTCGCATGGCGTACGGAGTTAATGTCGGCCACATCAATAACTATAGTCTCCACATTGGCTATTCCCATATCATTCAATTTTTTAATAGCTTCAAGTCCGTGTTCTTTATTCCTGCTGCCTAAATAAACAAAGTAATTTAATTCGGCGAGTTGCCTGGCAGTTTCAAAACCGATTCCTTTGTTTGCCCCGGTGATCAATACTGTTTTCATAATGATGATTTTAATCGTTATTTCTGTTAAACTATTTAAACTGAAATAAACCAAAGCAAAGAAACATGCTCAACATCAAAACCGCAATGCACATTAAGCGGTAGTTATAGGACTATTCATGGATTAAGCATAATTCGATAACGGTGCTGTGTTTAATTAACGAACCGATACATACAACATCTTATACGGTTAACTGTTTGCTATCCCTGAACAAACTGATCATTGATTTGGGCACCTCAGTATTAATCAGAGGGGCGCTGGTTCGGGCCCAGTCTCAGGAACAAAAGCCTCACAGAAATGTAGGTTTTTATTTATTATTTGGACATTATTCTAAGCAAATAGAATATTTGAGCAAAACGCGGTTTTTGCTGCTGTTAATCGGCTTTCTTATCCAGCGTAGAGGCTATTCAAAGTAAAAACCTTTGCATTGCACTTATTGCACATAATCCGGAGCATCAGCTCTGGCCCGCGTAAACACTTCAATTAAATTTGTCGCTGATGGTACGATGTAGTGATTGAGTTTAACTTTAAAGAAAGATTAAACTAAGCAGTTCTGAGTGCCTGTTAAATTGGATAAATGCCTGATTTATTGATGTTTTTAAAGTCGAAAATATTTTATTTTTTCTTGCTTTTTCAAAATATGAAACCTAAATTTAACTATTGTTAAACTAAACCTACTTTTTTATGAAAAAAACCTTAATTGCTGCCGCTGCATTGTTATGCTGCCTGCTAAACCAACCTCCATCTTCTTCAGCTGTAGTTAAAAGCAAAAAGGCATCTTTATCTGCTGCAAAATCAAATGTTACCTGGCGCCTTGATCGCAAAACCAACACAGATTACTCAGGTTATTACAACAACGACACGCCTGACCAGATCCAGGTGTGGTTCATGGACCCGGGAAATGACAGTTATCCACAACATGTTATTTTTCTTAGCCCAAATGAGCACTCTGGTACATTCAGCGTCGTGGCTGGAACATATGATGTGAAATTCTTTTCTCCTTCCAATCTGCAAGTTATGATAATTGGAAGCGGTAAAAGCGCAATCGGTATGAATCCTACCATTTCAAGCGTTGATTTTTCTGGCAGTGCTTTTACTTTTGATGTGTACGATTATAATTGATGATAATAAAATTAGTTTGTTAATTTTTTATGAGGATGTGTCAGAGCAGCTTTAATAGCTTTGATACTTCCTTTTCTTATTTTAAAATTAAAGCAATAGACCGAAAGTTTACAATACCGGCAGGTATTTATTGCGTATTTTTCAACTTTTGTAAGCGGTTGAACTCTCTAATTTTAGCAAAAGATATTTTATAACATTAATTATCATTTTAAACATTTCTCAAAAAAGGATAAGGTCAGGGCCCAATCCTTTTTAGCGGCAAATGATGAATAAGGGGAATCTTGATTACAGCATTGATTATTATTTACAGCATTGACATTTTCGGAGACATGCTTATGGTGGGGGTATTTTAAAGCATTAACCTGATCATAAACCTTGCTTTGAGTAGATTGTATTTCATGTTCGTCACCATAAAAAAGCATGAGGCTATCCGGGCAGAGTGCATTGCCCGTAAAATTTCCGGTGCCATTTTCTAAGTAAGCTGCCGCTGCTAAATAAGGTCGTACCGTGTCTGCCAGGAAAGAAACCCTGCCGTCTGAAAAAAATCCGGCACAACCAATTTTGTCCTTTATTACTTTGCCTTGCTGCAATAGCCAATTGTAAGATGCTTTTACGTCGGCTGCTAAACCATCTTTTATAAAGACAGCATATTGCGGAACGATAGTAGGTTTTACAATTTGATTAGCGCTGAGCCGTCCCGTAATTCGTCTAAAAAGATCAGGCACCACCACGGCATAGCCTTTTCTGCAAAACTTTTCAGCAACGTCACGCATCGGTTCCGAAATGCCAAAAGCTTCCTGCAAAATGATAACTGCAGGAAAATTACTACGACGGTCAGGAAAGGCGGCATACAAGTCAATTTCAGAGCCGTCAGCTACTTTTACTTTATTGAACTCATGATTAGTCATATTCAACGATTTAATTTCATTAATCTGTTTTTATTTGAGGATCAAAACCGGCTGATTTGCATTTACTGCAAGAGCATTGGTAATACTTTTATGGGTTAAATTGCTGAAGAAGCTATAATGACCAGGAAGCGCTATAATAAGTTGAACTTCATTGTGTTCACTGAAATCAAGAATTCCGTGAACAACATTTTTGTCTTTGGAATAGTAAACCCGGTAAGCGTAACTTTCAAGCATCTCTTTAAGCGCATCGGTATTTTCTTCTTCATGTGTACTATTTATTTTTCCGGGATCAACATTTAAAACAATCAATTTAGGATGCAGCCATTGTTGTGATGAGCGTAGTTCTTTTATTAATGTCATACGGGAAATAGCAGCAAAATCGCAGGGGACCAAAGCTTGTTTGATATTTCGGTAGCGCAGGCCTGCGGGAATAATCAATACCGGAGCCGTACTTGTTTTGCTGATACTGATCACTTGTTCCCCAATAGGGCTGCGATCCTCCCTGGAGCTATGATCGCTTCCAATCATGATTAGGTCTGGTCGTTCGGCATCTATTGCCTCATGAATGGCCCTTAGCAAAGGAAGGTCGCTGATGCCTGATTCTATTTTGATAGAAGAGCTGCACTTCTTCAGCAATTTATGAGCGATAAATTTTACATGGCTTTCGATTTTTTGCCTTTCATCACTTATTTCTTGTGCATCCATCTGTACAAAATCCGCCGAAGGCAGCAATTGTGCAGCCATAGAAGTATAATATGATTTTAAAAGTATGATCCTTTCAACAGGAACATCTTTCACAAAGTCTGTTGCGTAGCGGATAACATTTCCGGACGTATCTGAAAAGTCAATGGGGATAAGTAATGTCTTCATTTTAATCTTTGTTTATCGGTTTTACTTTTATTTCATTGAGATGAGCAAGCTAATGTTTACCTAACCTTAATAATTTCATTATAAGTGCGATTAAAAAGGCAACAAGCCAAAACCAAAGCGTGAAAACCATTTCCCGTTCGAAAAAACCAATAAGCTTAACCCAGAGCCTCTTTATGGGTTTTTTACCAATTTCCATAGCCATTATAAATATAAAAAACAACTAGTCAATAAATAGATAATCAAGTATGCAACCTTTATGGCAAATTTTTTACCGGTTTTTCAAATTATTGATCATCTTATTGACCAGCGCTATACCATTTTGCAGGTTATTGACATCCACTTCTTCGGAGGCCATTTCGTAAACTTCAGCAACCCAGGGATTCAGCTGTTCCCTAAGTTCATTACCTTCTTTAGTTAAATAGATCAATTTATTGCGCCTGTCATTTCCATCCTCCACGCGTTTTACCAATGTGCGTTTTACCAGGTTATCCAGCAAATAGGTCATGCTGGATTTATCCCGTAAAGTCAGATCAGCAATTTCCTGCTGGTTAATGCCATCTTTCCTCCACAGGCATCCCATAACCTCCAGCATTTCAAAGGTGATATTGATCGCATGCTCCTTTATCTTTAGCTGTATTTGTTGCCGGGTATAGGTCCTTAGTTCGGACATGGAACGGCCAAACTCGACGGCCAGCTCGGTTTTTGTGCTATTTTTTATTGGTGTCGTCATCTGTGATCAAATTTAACTATTTTAATGCTACATTATTCAGGCGGACTTATTGGGCCGCTTTTGAAAATTAATCCACCTTTTAGATCAACTACGAAAATAATATAAAAACTTAAAAATTATCCCGTTTCCCTAATGCGCAGCATCTGCCAGGCTGACCTTAGTACTGGATTTCTTAACAATTAATAATACCAAGGGTACAAAAACCACAAAAACCACACCCACCATCATAAATACATCCATATATGACAGCAGTGTCGCCTGCCTCATAGCAGCGGTATCTATCATTTCATAGGCGGTATTACGTGAAGTTAAGCTGTCCAATCCATGGGTATGCGCCCCGGCAGCAAGTTGCGCAATCCTTGTTTGAACATTTATATCATTCACATTTAAATGACTTACCACATCTACCCGGTGAATGCTGGTTTCCCGGGATAAATAAGTGGAAATTAGCGCGACTCCAAATGAACCGCCCAGCTGTCGCATCATACCTGTAAAAGCTGCGCCCTGACCAATTTCCTGTCCCTTTAACGTGGATAGCGACATTGTGCTTACCGGAACAGACAATAAGCCTAAACCGAACCCTCTAACTATTAATGGCCAGAAGAAATCGCCCGCGCTGGTATCCGGCACAATAATTCTATAGCAGAGCATACAAAAAATGTAAAATATAAACATCCCCATTGCAATCAGATACTTTTGCTGAACACCTTTTTGAATTAAAGTAGCTACAACAGGCATCATAACGGCTGTAAATAACGTGCTTGGTAATTGCAGTACACCAGCCTGCTGGGCTGTCCACCCTAATAGCGATTGTGTAAACAGGGGAATTACGAAAGTGGAACCGAATGTGCCAAATCCCATTACAAAAGAAAGCATAACCCCCATCCGTAAATTACCATTTTTAAGTACCCTCAAATTAACCACCGGAAATTTGGTTTCCAGTTGACGCCAGACAAACAGGTATAATCCTAAAAATGCAGTAATGCAAAGCGTAATAATCAGTTGACTGTTAAACCAGTCATCTTCCTGCCCTTTCTCTAAAACGTATTGCAAGGACGAAATCCCGACCGCAAGCAAAACGATGCCAAGCCAGTCAATCTCCCTGGCAGACCTCTTTTGTTCGTATTTAGGGCTTCTTACATAGCTCAATGTAAGCAGGGTTGCAACTATTCCAACGGGAATATTGATGTAAAAGATAAACGGCCATGAGAAATTATCAACGATATAGCCACCTATAGGCGGGCCAAGTGTTGGCCCTACGATAATTCCTAAAACGTATATGGCCTGGGCCATGGCCCTTTTTTCGGGGGGCCAGCTTTCTGTAATAATGGTTTGGGAAGTTACCAGTAGTGCGCCACCGCCCATCCCCTGTAAGAACCGGAAGATGATCAGTTCAGTTATTGAATGCGCATTACCGCATAAAAAAGAACAAACCGTAAAAATAATGATAGACGCCGCGAAATAATTTCTTCTGCCGAATTGCTGCGAAAGCCAGCTGGTGAGG
>JAQBOS010000322.1 GCA_028287925.1 Mucilaginibacter sp.
TTTTCTTCAGAAAAGGTATTCATTCGGATTAATTTGACTTATCACAAAAGTAATTAAATAAGTTTAAATAAATAAAATTAGGTATACCTAATTTTATTTATTTGTTTTGTATAATTATTAATACATGTCTTGCAAAATGAAAAAACTATATCTATACTTTATAATATTATTACTGCCTGCAATAGTTTCTGCGCAAAACGGTTCATTAAAAGGCGTTATAACTTCAGGCAGCGAACCGCTTCCCTTTGCTACTGTGGTGTTAACCGGCACGTCAATAGGTACCACTGCCAATGAAAAAGGTTACTTTGAGCTCAAAAACGTTGCACCGGGCGCTTGTGAAGTTATGTATTCGGCGGTGGGTTATACGGCTGAGAAATTTAAAATATTGATCCATGCCGGGCAGGCTACCTTATTAAACGCCGACCTGAAAGGAAGCAGCTCAAAACTGAGTGAAGTGGTTATAACCGGCGTATCCAGGGCTACAGAGTTACGCCGCAACCCGGTACCGATAGCCGTAATGACTAAAAAAGAAATGAACGAGAATGTAAATAATAACATTATTGATGCGATTGTGAAAGGTGTACCCGGTGTAAACGCAGTAACCACGGGGCCAAATATCTCCAAACCTTTTATCCGCGGCCTCGGTTATAACCGGGTGCTAACCCTATATGACGGGATCAGGCAGGAAGGACAGCAATGGGGCGATGAACACGGTATAGAAATTGACCAGTATGCCATTAACAGGGCCGAAGTAATTAAAGGGCCGGCCAGCTTAACCTATGGATCGGATGCGCTGGCCGGGGTTATTAACCTTATCCCCGCTATCCCGAATGGTAAAGATGGCCTTTTGAAGGGAGATTGGATTTTCGACCGGCATTCCAATAACGGTATGATTGGTACTTCTGTTGGCTTATCCTATAAAAATAACGACTGGAATTATGCTTTCAGGGCTACAAGTAAAATGGCCTATGACTATTCCAATAAGATCGACGGCCCTGTTTACAATACAGGTTTCAGGGAATATAACCTCTCGGCTATAGCCAGGACAGATAAAAAATGGGGGTACTCCCAAATAGGCGCTACACTTTATGACAATCAGCAGGAAATACCTGATGGCAGCCGCGATTCGCTAACCCGGCAGTTTACCAAACAGGTAAATGAAATTGCCACCGATAATATCAAAAATCGCCCGATAGTTAGTAATAATGAATTTAAAAACTACGCTATCTCACCCCTGCACCAGCACATCCAGCATTACCGCATTTACAGCCACAACGAAATTAAATTGGGCGAAAGCAGCCTGGATGCCTCGCTCGGGCTACAGCAAAGCATCCGGAGGGAATACGATCATCCAACCTTACCCGGGCAGGCGGGATTATACGTGGTATTGAATACGCTGAACTATGATCTGAGGTATAACCTGCCGACGCTCAGTGGGATAGAAAGCACCATTGGCATAAACGGGATGTACCAGGCCAACCGCAGCAAGGCGGCAACTGATTTTCCGATACCCGATTACAATTTATTTGATGCGGGCGCTTTTCTTTTTGCAAGGAAAACTATGGGCAAGGTGGACATATCCGGAGGGGTCCGTTATGATAACCGGCACATCCATTGGAACAATTTCTATGTGGGCCCCAACCCCCCAAATGGGTTTGAGCAACAGGTTAAGCTACCGGACACTCCGGGTGCACACTTACAGTTCCCGGCGTTTAAGCATGTTTACCAGGGGTTTTCAGGCAGTTTAGGTTTAACATACAATATAAGCGAGCGTTTATTGCTAAAAGCCAACATAGCCCGCGGTTACCGTGCGCCGAATATTACAGAGATCGGCTCGAACGGTCTTGACCCGGGCGCCCATATAGTTTATCTCGGCAACCGGAGCTTTAATCCCGAGTTCAGTTTACAGGAGGACATTGGGTTTATCGCTTATTTAAAGGATGTTGACCTGATAGCAGAACTTTTTAATAACCATATTGATAATTACATTTACCAGGCTAAATTAACCGATGCCAGCGGTACGCCGGTGGTGATTGTGCCGGGCAATAGCACCTATGAGTACCAGCAATCCAAAGCCCGCCTTTACGGTGCGGAGCTAACCATTAACCTGCATCCGCACACCATAAAATGGCTGGCGCTGAATAACAGCGTGGCTTATGTTGCAGGCATCAACGAAAACCAGCAACTGGTTGATGCATCAAACGGGGCAGCCAAATATTTGCCTTTTATTCCTCCGCTGCATACCCGGTCAGAGTTAAAGGCAACACTCCAGCGATCATTCGGCCCATTTTCAAAGATCTACTTTAAAGCAGAAATGGATGCTTATGCAGCTCAAAATCATTTTTATGCCCTCGATCATACGGAAACTGCCACACCCGGCTACACGCTGTTTAACGCCGGTACCGGCGCCACCATCAAAAACAAAGCGGATAAAACACTTTTTGAACTGTTTTTACAGGCCGACAACCTGTTTAACACTGTTTATCAATCGAACCTAAACCGGTTAAAATACTTTGAATATTATACAGCTTCGCCAAATGGGCATTTAGGTATTTATAATATTGGCAGGAACATTAGTTTTAAAGTAATTGTGCCGTTTTAATTATATGCTGCCCCACCCTTCAAGTGCCTGCGCCTTATATTATGCTCCCCTGAGTTAATAAGCGAGGGCACATGAACGGGTGAAAGAACATCCTGAAGATTCTAAAATCCTGTTAATTCTGATTTAAACAACTATACAGGGATCAAGCTATGCTTGTTATCCACCATGTATTGCCAAACGCATCTTTAAGGCCTCCGCTGCGGCCATAACTTTGGTCTGCGGGTTCCATTACCGTGATTCCGCCATTATCAAGGGCTTTTTTAAAAATGGAATCGCAGTCGTCTACATAAATAAATAAACCTGCGTTTTGTTGTTTAAACTGATCGGTTGCATCTGCCATCATTATTACGCTTTCGCCAATACTGATCTCGGCATGCATAATGGTATGCTCGTCGCGCATGGTTTTTAATCTTTCTGTGGCTCCAAACACTTTTTGGGTAAAGCTGATAAATGCGGCTGCATTTTCAACTATCAGGTAAGGCATTATTTGTTGATAGCCTTCGGGGATATTTACTGTTTTCATAAATGATTCGATTTATTTCGGAATTTCCATTTCGGATTTAATTTTAGTCAAATCTATCAAACCCAATATCAAATAAATTGTAAAAACCAGACGTTTTAAACATATAAATATTCCGTCCCTTCGGCCTTGCCTGAGAAATAAAAGCCGGGATGATAGCCCGTGAAGGCTTTAACATCATGGATAAAATGTGATTGATCATAATAACCGCATTCATAAGCTATGCGGCTTAATGATTTATTGCTGCCCTGCTGTTTCAGCGCATGGCTTAACCGCACCAGCCGCATGTATGTTTTGGGACTAAAACCTGCATACTCCTTAAATTTCCTGTCGAACTGCCGGGTGGAGAGGTTAAACCGGTAAGCCAGCTGCTCAACCGAGCTTATTTCGCCGGAGTGAATTACATGTTTTATAGAAGTTGCAATGGTATCATCTTTTAAACGGGCATGCTGCAACCGCTTTTCAAGGAATGCCGCCAGTATTTCGGCCCTTTTACTATTGCTGCCGGCTATCATTATTCTCTCTTCCAGCTCTTTTCCATCTCTCCCCAAACATGTATCCAGGTCGAGCATTTCATTGCTGGTTTTTTCGGATGGGGTATTAAAAAGATAAGGAACTGCAAAAGGATATATATATGCGCCAAAAATGCCAAAGCTTTGCCTGGTTTCAAATCGCCTGTAAGTGTTGGATTGAAAATGAATGCCTGATTGCCAGTTATGTGCGGGTCCATTAGTAATCAACTCATCAAAGGCAGCCTGGTAATGGAATACCATCTCCACACAGCCGTCGGCAATAGACCGATAGATGTATGATTTTTCATCCGCGCCAAAATCATGCTCCAGCACCCAAAAGCACCTTACATAAGGCTTAAGGGTTAATGGGGGAGGGATGGTGCTATATTTCATTTCGGATTTTCACGTTTTGTTAATCTTTAAAGGCGTTCAAGAGTGCTTCGCAGTTTCGAACGTTCGATTTCGGATTTGGAAATTGGTTTATCTATTCAAATTTACTAATCTTATTTGAATCACGATTAAAGGATTTTAGGATTACCTGATTCATGTTGCTGAAGAGAATCAAGAAATCCTTTAATCAAGCGAATCAAGGTTCAAAAATAAATTCTGAAATCGAACATTCGAACTCCGAAATTCTCCCCCTACATTCCTTTCTGGATGGCCTGGTAAACTACATCCTGGATGCGTGGCCGGATATTCAGGCTGGAGAGCTTGCTGCTCACATCTGGGTGCACACGGTTTGATAAAAATATATAAACCAGGTTATACTTAGGGTCAACCCAAACACAAGTGCCGGTAAAGCCGGTATGCCCGTAGGTTTCGGTTGATGCCAGTTGCGACGGATAATGCCTGTCGGATATCGGGTCCCACCTGTCAAAGCCTAAGCCACGGCGACTTACATCCGATTGTTTAGCCGTGAACTGATCTACCGTTCCGGGTTTTATGTATTCAACACCGCCATAGGTGCCGCGGTTCAGCATCATCTGGTATAAAATAGCCAGGTCATTAGCACTGGCAAATAAGCCTGCGTGGCCGGCAACACCACCCATTAAAGCGGCGGTTGGATCATGCACATAACCATCAAGCAAAGCATGACGATCCTTTTTATCGTCTTCCGTTGGAATTATCTGGTCGGCGGGAAAACGGTAAAGCGGTAAAAACCCGGCTGTTTGCATCCCAAGCGGGTCATAAAATTGTTTCTGAACAAAAATGTTTAGCGGTGTGGAGGTGAGTGTTTCTTCTATCTGCTGAATAAAACACATGCTCAAGTCGCTGTAAACATATTGGCCTCTTGTTCTAAGCGGAGAGTTCAGCATTTCGGGCCACATCACCTCTTTAAAATAGTCTTTCCGCAAAAAATAATTATCATTAACCTTAGTTGGAAAAAGAGCGGATGAATCAGCGGTATGATCTGTTGGTTTTATATTATCAAAGGTTGGAATATCAGGGATCAGGCCGGCCTGGTGCTCCAAAATCTCACGTACCTTAATGTCGTTTTTATTGGTTTTACGGGCCAACGGCAGATAATTGCCAACGGTTGAATCAACATTTAATTTACCCTGGTCGGTTAGCATCATGGCTTCCATGGTAGTGGCCGAGATCTTGGTCATTGATGCCACATCAAAAATATCGGTCAGTTTATCGGGCAGGGTTTTGCTATAGGTATGGTAGCCATACGCTTTGTTAAATATTACTTTGCCGTCTTTTGCTACCAAAACCACGCAGCCCGGCGTGGCCTGGTTAAGCATGGCTTCGCTTGCTATGTTATCAATACCAATAAGGTTTGACGAATTGATCCCGGCATCCTCAGGCATAGTATACTGTAAACGGATTTTTGTGGTGATAAAACCCATCCCCTTTTTGTATAACGGAGATAGATCCTTACTTAACTTTTGCGTAACTGCAACACCTCCAAATATAGCCTGGGCGCTATAAAATGCTGTAACAGGTGAGATTCGCTCACACCACACAACTGCAACACCTGCGTTGGTTAATTTTGCCAGCGCATTACTGCTGCCAAACAAGGCCACAATTACATTTTTAACTTTTTTATTGGTATTGATAAAGTCTATAACCTGCGGATTATTCAGGTCGGCGTCATTTAACTGAACGATGATGGTATTGTAAAATTTCAGATCAGACGACAGGTCATCAAGGCTTTTTACGCCTGAATAATCGCTGCCCTTATATAAGGCAACCTTAGCGTATTTATTTAACAGGCTATCAAAACCTGCAGCATACAAATTTGTAAAATGGATACTGGCAATTTTTTGCTCCTCCAGGTTTTGCAGCGGAATTAAATATGATGCGTTGTTTAATAATACGGTGGACTTTTCGGCCAGCTTTTCTTCGTTTACATATGCCAGGCCTGTGAATGGCGGATTTTGTGCGCAGGCAGAATTAAATAATATGAATCCGGTTAAAATTATTAATGGGTATAAACGCCATTTATTTTTTCTCATATACCTGCTCTCCGTTTATAAATGTTTTTAAAACTTTAACATTAGGTAAGGCCGAACCCTTTGCCTTCATAATATCATTATCCAATATTACAAAGTCGGCATATTTGCCGGGCTCGATACTTCCCTTTTCTTTTTCTTCAAAATTTGCTTTGGCTGCCCAAATGGTTATACCCTGTAACGCTTCTTTGCGGCTAATCGCATTTTCCATCTGGAAACCATCTTCCGGGTACCCTTTCAGATCCTTGCGTTCAACTGCCGCGTAAAAGGTGTACATAGGGTTAATGTTTTCAACCGGGAAATCAGTGCCTAAAGGCATCCACCCGTTTTGTTCAAGCAACTGCTTATAGGCGTATGCTGTTTTTAAACGTTTTTTGCCCAAGCGTGTACCGGCCCAATACATATCGGACGTTGCATGGGTTGGCTGTACTGAAGGAATAATATTGTAATCGCCAAAATACTTAACATCCTCCGGCGATATGATCTGCGAATGCTCAATGCGCCAGCGCTTATCATTTTTACCCTTTAACACATTTGCATACACCTTTAATATCACCCGGTTTGCCGAATCACCAATGGCATGGGTACACATCTGGAAGCCATGATCTGCTATTTTTTTTGCTACCTCTTCAAAATGCTTTTGCTGGCTTAGTAAAAATCCGCTCCAGTTTTTCTGATCAGCATAGGGCTGCAACAGGCAAGCCCCTCTTGAGCCAAGGGCACCATCAGCATAAACCTTAAATGCGCGTACATCCAACGATGGCGTTTTATAAGCACCGCGTTTAAATAAATAATCGTAATTCTCCGGGGCGTCTGAAAGCATTACATACAGCCGCATTTTTAATGCGCCTTTGTGCTGTAATTGCGCTATGGTATTTACCATTGCATATGGCAGTCCGCAATCATCAATGGTGGTTAACCCTACAGCAAAGCAATTTTTTTGCGCCCCTAAAAATGCAGATTGAATTACCTGCTCAGTAGGCGGCGGTATTTTACGGGTGATTATGCCTTCTGCATTATCAATCATCAAACCGGTAAGCTTGCCATTTATAGTTTCAATTTTACCACCTATAATAGTTTGGCCAGGTTTAACACCTGCTATATTTAGGGCAGCCTGGTTAACCATTATAGCATGCCCGTCAATCCGGGTTAACATTACCGGCCTCGCCGGGAACATGGAGTCAAGCTTTGCCTTATCCGGAAATTGTTTTACTGTCCATTTATTTTGATCCCATCCATGGCCTACTATCCAGCCTTCGGGGTTTTTTCGTGCGAATGATCCTACAGAATCAACAACCTCCTGCCAGCTTTTGGTATTGTCCAAATCCGCTTCCTGCAAACTTAGTCCGTATTCATAAAAATGAGCATGAGCGTCTATAAAACCAGGATACACAGCTTTACCACCCGCATCAATAACCTGGCGGGCCAAATATTTTTCTTCCAAAGTATCAGCATTGCCAACTGCTACTATCTTTCCTGCAGTTACTACAAAAGCTTCGGCTGTACTGAATTTGCTGTCGACAGTATATACTAATGCATTCTTAACCAGCAGATCAGCGTTATAATCCTTTTGTTTACAAGCAAGCGTCAGCAGTAAAAGAACTGGCCATAATTTCTTCATAGGGACGGATTAAATAATAAAAGTTGTAAACTACAAAACTATATACAAATTCAAATACATAAAGTTGTGCGGTGAAATAATTAATTTGGTATTTAGGGTTGAAAAAGGCTTTGCTACCTGCTCGAGGCGTCTTTGCTAAAGAATCAGCAACTGGTAATTCCTTACCTCTTTACGCGCAGCGAAGAGAGGTCGACGAGCGAAGCAATGTCGGGTGAGTCAACTCTGCGACATGCAGCGGCGTAAATGCAATTGCGTGAATATCGCTCGCAGAATTTACTCACCCGGTCAACGCTTCGCTGGACCTTCCCTCTCTTCCGCAAGCGGTAAAGAGGGAAGGAAATGATTAAATTATTGACATTGATCATATGGTAGATCCCGAATGGCTTGTTTGCAACGGATTAAAATCCGTTGTTACAAAATATGCCGGGCCTATGGCTCTTTAGATTAGGGTTTAGATTTATTTCATAAAATGGTTGATCCAGAGGCATAGCCTCGGCCAATATTGTAGCAACGGATTTTAATCCGTTGAAGTTATGCGGTGAAATATTTAATTTAGCACCGAAAACGCAATTGAAGGGAATTTTTACAAAATGTCAGACATCATACAGCTTTTACCTGACTCCGTTGCCAACCAGATAGCCGCAGGCGAAGTGGTTCAAAGGCCGGCATCAGCGGTAAAAGAACTTATAGAGAATTCGATAGACGCAGGGGCAGATAAGATCCAGCTGATCATAAAAGATGCAGGGAAATCATTGATCCAGATCATTGATAACGGTTGTGGCATGAGTGTTACCGATGCCCGTATGTGCTTTGAGCGGCATGCTACTTCAAAGATCCGCAAGGCCGAAGATCTTTTTGCCATCCGTACCATGGGTTTCAGGGGCGAGGCAATGGCATCAATAGCCGCCATTGCGCAGGTTGAGCTAAAAACCCGCAGGGTAGAGGATGAACTGGGTACCTGCATATTTATTGAAGGATCGGAAGTGATAAGTCAGGAGGCCTGCTCGGCTAACCCCGGGACTTCTATAGCTATCAAAAACTTATTTTATAACACGCCCGCCCGCCGTAACTTTTTAAAAAGCAATGCGGTAGAGATGCGGTATATTATTGATGAGCTGCAACGGATAGCTTTGGCTAACCCGCAGGTATTTTTTACTTTGCACCATAACGGGCAGGAGGTTTATCACTTACCGACCACAACCGTTAAACAGCGCATTATTCACTTATTTGGCAATAATTATAATGAGCGGCTGGTGCCTGTTGAGGAAGATACCATGGTAGTTAAGTTGCAGGGCTTTGTTGGCAAACCCGAGTTTGCCCGCAGAACACGTGGCGAGCAGTTCTTTTTTGTAAACAACCGGTTTATAAAGGATGCTTATTTAAACCATGCGGTGCTGATGGCCTTTAAAGAATTGTTGCCCGAGGATACTTTCCCGCTGTATGTATTATTTATGGAGATTGATCCGGCTAAGATTGATATTAACGTTCATCCCACAAAAACGGAAATAAAATACCAGGACGAGCAAACCATTTATGCTATAGTCAGGTCGGCGGTAAAACGTTCCTTGGGACGGTATAACATTACGCCAAGCCTGGACTTTGACCAGGAGAACAGCATTGAACACCTGGTTACCCTTAAACCATTGGAAGAGATTATTCCGCCTACTATCACCTTCAACCCGGATTTTAATCCTTTTAATACGGATAACCGGGCAGAACGGGAAGCGCCATCCTTACGCAACAACGGCGATTACCGCAGCTCGCCGATCTCAAAAAACTGGGATACGCTTTACGAGATCAGTAAAAAAGAGGATAGTGTACAACACCAGGTTTATGAAGAAATAAGCATTGTTGCGGATGAGCAGGAAATAAACAAACCGAGTGAGCGGCAGCTTTTCCAGATCCAGAACCGGTTTATCCTTTCGCAGATAAAATCGGGCTTTATGCTCATCCACCAACAGGCGGCGCACGAACGGATTTTGTACGAACGTTTTTTACAACAGCTGCAAAATCATTCGGGGGTTAGCCAGCAAAGTTTGTTCCCGCAATCAGTTACATTAAATAGCAGCGATTTTGAACTTTTAAAAGAACTTTTACCCGATATTCGTGCGCTGGGATTTGATATCAGGGAATTTGGAAAAAACACGGTAGTGGTCGAGGGCATTCCGGCCGATTTAAACAATGCCTCGGAACACGAGATCCTGGAACAATTGCTGGAAGGCTTTAAAAATAACCAGTCGATATTAAAGCTGGATAAGCGCGATAGCCTTGCGCGATCGCTTGCGCGTAATGCTGCAACAAAAGCGGGGGTAAAGATGTCATTAGAAGAAATGAATATATTGATTGATCAGCTTTTTGCCTGCCAGATGCCAAACCTTGCATTGAACGGTAAGCTGGTAATTACTACTTTTACACTGAACGAACTTTTAGAACGATTTGAAAAATAGCCCCGGGGCCTAATACTATATTTATATTATGAATTCAAGGCAATCACCTTTCGCCAATTTAACGCCGGTTGTAAAAAACCTGCTGATCATTAATCTTATTTGCTTTTTACCGTTTATAGTTTTAAGTGAGCATAATTACCAGATCCTTACATATTGGACTGGGTTATCTTATTTTAATTCTCCGAATTTTAAACCCTGGCAATTTGTTACCTACATGTTTTTTCATGGCGGCTGGCAACATATACTTTTTAATATGTTCGCCTTATTTTCATTCGGGCCTATATTAGAATATTCCGTCGGCCCCAAAAAATTCTTAAACCTCTATTTTATATGTGGTATTGGTGCCGGATTATTGCAAATGTTGGTGCAAGCCATTGAAGTGCATTCGCTTATAGGCAGCTTTACTCTATATCCTGAAGTACGAAACCTTGGCCCCGATGTTTTAGAAAAGCTAAGTGCAATTTATTCATATCCGGTTGTTGGTGCTTCGGGTGCAATTTTTGGTTTACTTGTTGCATTTGGCATGTTATTCCCTAATATGGAGCTGATGATGTTATTTATCCCGATACCCATAAAGGCCAAGTATTTGATAATATTTTATATTTTGTTGGAGCTATACCTTGGTTTTGGGCAGTTTGCAGGCGATAATGTGGCGCACTTTGCACACATAGGCGGCGCATTATTTGGTTTTATCCTGATAAAAGCATGGGGCTTACGACGGCTCCAATAATTTTTTCAATCAAAATAAAGGCATTAACTGTTTACAAATTGTAAAATAGAAAATAGCCAACAACTTTTTTCTAAAATATTAGTTATCAGCTATAAGGATTAAATATCATGAGCACCCTCTGGCAAAATATACAATACAAAGTGCTGCGGTCTGACAGTAAATTAAACTTGCTTATTGGTATCAATGTTTTTGTTTTTTTGCTGATAAATATTGCGGATACTTTAGGTAAATTCTTTTTCAAAACCGGTATAATTGAATACTACAGTACCGAGTATCTTTTATTACCATCCAATTTACACATCCTTCTTACTCATTTCTGGACGCCCATAACCTATATGTTTATGCATGCGGGTATTTTCCATATCCTGTTCAACATGCTGTGGCTTTACTGGTTTGGGCAGATCTTTGAAGAATATCTTGGTAAAAAACGGACTGTGGGGTTATACCTGATGGGTGGACTGGCTGGTGCGTTTTTATTTATTTTGTGTTATAATACTTTGCCATTGTTTGCCGGCGAAAGTGCGCCCCTGGTAGGCGCCTCTGCAAGTGTAATGGCCATAATTATTGGCACTGCTACCCTGCTGCCCAATTATACCATCTCCTTGATTTTAATAGGACCGGTTAAATTAAAATGGATTGCGCTATTTATTTTGGTTATTGATTTTTTTGGAATAGTGGGCCCGAATGCAGGTGGCGAAATTGCACATATGGGCGGCGCGCTAATGGGGTTTGTATATATTAAACAAGTGCAAAAAGGTAACGATTGGGTTGCCGGGATTGCAAATATTTTTAAGGCGAGGCCCAAATTAAAAGTGGTTTCAAAAAATTCATCAGGAAAAACGGATGGAAAGCCGCGACAAGAAGAAATAGATCTTATCTTAGATAAGATTTCACAATCGGGATATGACAGCCTGAATAAACAGGAAAAAGAAATATTATTCCGGGCCAGCAATAATGAAGGTTAAAAAAAAGCTATCCTTTATTGATAAAATAATCCTTTGGCTAAACGGCCTGCTGTGCTTTGCATTATTGATCAGCTACCTTGCTCCGGTAGTTGACCCTAAAACTATCTGGATAATTGCTTTTTTTGGTTTGGCCTACCCTGTTTTGCTATTAGGCAGCATTATATTTATTATTTATTGGGCACTGCGAAAAAGCTGGTATTTTGTAATATCGGTGGTTTGTATAGCCATCGGGTATAATGTTTTGCTTAATAATTTCCAGTTGCACGGGCCCTCATCTTACTCAAACGGGCCCAATCAAACGGTTATAAATTTCATGACTTATAACGTGCATAATTTTAAGCGTTATGGCTCAAATAACGATATCTCAACCAAGCACGAGATCCTCCAGCTGATCAATGAAAACCAGCCTGATGTGATAGGGATCCAGGAGTTTTATACCCGCAAAGCCGGGCAGTATGATATGCGTGATTCCATTTTGAAAATAATGGGAACTTCATGGTATTATTTTGAACCTGCTACAGCTAACAACCAGGAGGCTATTGGCATGGCCATTTTTTCAAAGTTTCCCATAACAGCTCACGGTGTTGTCCCGTTTGGCAATAAAGTAAGCGAAAACGCCTGTTTGTATATAGATATAAAAAAGGGTGATAAACAGTTCAGGGTTTATAGTGTGCACCTGCAGTCAATCCGGTTTGATCCTGAAGATTATAGGTATTTGAACAGCATAGCCAAGCAGGGCAAGGCCGAAGGCTCATCAGCCCGCAGACTGGGAGGCAAATTAAAAATCGCCTTTATAAAACGGAGCGACCAGGTAGTTAAGATAAAAGAACACGCGGCGCAGTGTTCATATCCATATATTATATCTGGCGATTTTAATGATACCCCGGCATCATACGCCGTTAACCAGATGGCAAAAGGTTTAAAGAACGCATTCCGTGAAGTCGGCGCCGGCTTTGGCCGTACCTATAATGGCGAATTTCCAAATTACCAGATAGATTATATCATGGCAAGCCCGCTGTTTGATGTGCGCAGCTACCAGATCATCGAAAAAAAGCTCTCAGATCACTATCCTGTGCGGAGTGACCTGGTTCTTCGGTAGTCAGTAGTCATTGTGTCATTGGTCATTTGTGGGGTAGTTTGCTAATGATGGTCATTAGTGCAATTTGTCCTTCAGATAATTCACCAATGACTAATGACACAATGACCAATGACTAACCTACTTCTTCACCTCTTCTTTTATCGCTCTTAAAAATTCATTTGCATGTTGCGAGCCGATAATATAGATCAGGCCATCCCTGTCGGTTAGGTGAATAGCATCCTTACCGGCGGTATAAAAACGGATGGTCCCTTTTGTGTGCAGGTTATACACCGGGTTATTAAATAAATACCTGCTGTATACACCTTTTTCGGCTTTAACAATGCTGTTAAGATCTATTTTTACCAGGCGGGTTGTCCACAATCCGTTTAGTAAAATGCTTTTATTTTCAATCCGGGTACGAAAATGGAGCAAAAACCCCATTATAATTGAAATGATAAT
Source organism: Mucilaginibacter sp. (assembly GCA_028287925.1). Lineage (GTDB taxonomy): Bacteria > Bacteroidota > Bacteroidia > Sphingobacteriales > Sphingobacteriaceae > Mucilaginibacter. The sequence continues at coordinate 13,394 of JAQBOS010000322.1, forward strand.
AATAGCAAAGCCAACTACGATCAGCAGGTTGCCATTGCGTTCGCGTTCATCGGTAAAAAAATAAGCCGCAAAGCAAAACATAGCTAAAACCAGGCGGATGGTAATTGGAATAAATTCCCTGCCGAGGTATTGTTTTTCAATAAAAGCTGGTTTATCGCTCATTTTGATTTGAAGATTTGATGATATGTCGGTTTGAAAATAAAATAATTTGAAAATTTGTCGATTTGAAAATTTGAAGATTAGTGATCACTCAACCGGGTCTTTTAAATTAGTGCATTTTCAAATCTCCAAATCATCACATCTTCAAATTCGTTAATTCGAATATAGTTACTTTTTTAGTGTTATTGGTAACTTTGTAACGATCATCAGAACGGTATCCGCCAATCCATATTATCCCGCCGTTACCATTTATTACCAATGGGATCTCATCTTTTTGGTGCAGGGGAACTTTCTGATCAATAAAAAAATCGCTCACCTTTTTACGGCCTTTCATCCCCAAAGGAAAAAAATAGTCGCCCGTTTTCCACCGGCGCAAAGTTAACGGATATATCAACAAATCAGCATCAACAGAAACTGCCATCGGATTGTTTTTTATAATAAGCGGACTATCATCATACAAAATTTGCAGCTTATAACTCCCGTAGTTAACTGTATGGTCGTTTAAATTTATCTCTACTTCCTGTTGAGCGTCAATCCTTTTTTTTGTTACGATAAGTTTCTCCCTGTCAAGTATCAGTCTGAATTCTCCTGTTTCGAAAACCCTGCCCGGGTGTTTGTTTAAGGCAGAGATCAGGTCGTTAATAAGTGTTTCGTTAACGCCGTACTCCTGCAGCAGGTTAAAAAGCAGCAGGTGTTGGGGATTCAGTTCTTTCAGCTCTTTTAATAAAATATGGATCTCATTTTCGTAAGGGATAAAAAGCTTGTTTTTTAATTCGGCTACCCTTTGATCCAACAATAATTCCAGTTCGCGAAAGTGGTTAAGATTGCCTTCAAAGGTGCGTTCAAGGTCGGGGTTTAGCTCTTTTAGCTTTGGAATAACCTCTAATCGTAATTTGTTACGGGCATATTTTACCGAAGTATTTGAACTGTCTTCGCGGTAAGCTATCTGTAGTTCTTTAATAAGATGCCGGATCTTATCCCGGTTTAAGAATAATATGGGGCGAACCAGCAAGCCGTTTTTCGGCAAAATACCATGCAGGCCGGCAATGCCCGTGCCACGGGTAAGATTTAACAATATTGTTTCAATTGCATCGTTTTGGTGGTGCGCAAGCGCAATAACAGAATAACCAGCTTGTTGCCTTACCTGTTCAAACCATTGGTAACGTAAAGTGCGGGCTGCCATTTGGGTTGAAACTTTATTATCGGCAACATGTTTTAAGGTATCAAAACGGATAGTGTGGAACGGCACATCAAGCTGTTGGGCCAGCTGGCGGCAAAATTGCTCGTCGCCGGTTGATTCATCACCGCGAAGCTGGAAATTACAATGCGCTATGCCAAAATTAAAACCTGCTGCCTTAAGTAAATGAACCATAACAACAGAATCCATACCCCCGCTAACCGCAGCAAGTATTTTACCGCCCTGATTAAAAAGGTTATTTTGCTCAATAAAATCAACGAAATTTTTAACCGGCAGCATCCGTCAAAATTATTAATTTAAAACCCCAACAAAAAACTAATTTTGCCAACGTGAGGAAATATGTTTTATCTGTCTTTTTATTACTGATCGCTGTGGCTGCTATGTGCCAGAAAAAATCGGTAGTGAACCTGATCAAATCAAAAGAAAGCTTCGGTGTAAAAATTAATGGCAAAGATTTGGTGAAGGTTTATCAGGGCACATTCAGGCAGGATTTTTCGACTCTCACTTCTGATAGCGCCTACTTTTATGTACAGGAGAATTTGGTTGATGCCTTTGGTCATGTGGTTATTAACCAGGGCGATACCTTAAACATTTATTCAGACAAGCTGCATTATGACGGCAATACAAAAATTGCCCTGCTTACAGATAATGTAAAAATGGTTGATAAGGATGCTGTATTAACCACTAATCATCTTAATTATAATACCGCAACGCGCATAGGCACCTATGTAGATGGGGGCAAGCTGGTAAATAAAGACAATACGCTGCTTAGCAAAAACGGCTATTACTTTGCCAATTCGCATGATTCTTATTTTCGTTATGATGTATCACTTACCACGCCTGATGCGCTTATAAAAACCGATACCATGCGGTATAACACCAAAGATAAGATCTCTTATTTTTACGGGCCTACCCATATTTACGGCATTAAAAAAGAGAAGGATAAAAAGGATAATGATACACTATATACCGAGAACGGAACATATAATACAGTAGTTGAACAGGCCGCATTCGGGAAAAATAATTTGTATACGTCAGGAACAAAATCATTAAAAGGCGATAGTTTATTTTATGATAAGCTTAAGGGTTACGGCCGTGCAGTTAAGCATGTTACGTTTACCGACAGGGAACAAAAAACTACCATAAAGGGTGATCTGGGTACTTATTATAAAGCAGAGGAACGGACAGTAATGACCCAGGACCCTTATATAATTATAGTTACCGAGCAAAAAGATACCACCAATGCCGACTCGGTAGCTAAAGCTGATTCTGTACGAAAAGCCGACTCCTTGTTTAGGATAAATCCTGAAAAAAATAAAAGTACAATGAACATGGCCAGGCTGATAAAACAAACCATCCCAGGCAAAGCTGATTCTGTTGCTAATACCCGTAAATACAATCCGGCATTATTAAAAGATGGTAAATCAAAAATTGATTCGGTGCTTAAAAAATTGGCTGTTGACACAAATGCGCTCCATAAAAAAATTGATTCCGCTATAAAGAAACCGCCTGTTGATATGAAAAATATCAATTTAAAAACGGTGCAGGCGCAAATAATTCCGGGCAAATCGAAGACTAAAGACACTAAGAAACAGGATAGCAATCCGCTGGTGCGCGGTCAGCCTAAAAATATAAAGGAACCTAAAGCAGTAAAGGATACCAGTCATATTAAACGCGACTCGGTTTATATGTCGGCAGATACTATTGAAACGCAGATCCTGACCTACAAGGATCTGAAGATCTACCAGGAAAAACAGCGGCTGGCGCATATAAGAGATACCACCGCAAAGCCAAAAGTTAAAAAGCCCGATTCCAAATTTTTAACAGGCCAGTTGGCGGGTGTACCCCTGGATACCACTTTCCACCACCGTGAATTTTTTGGAAAGCCAAAGCCCAAAGCTAAAAAGCCGCCGATAGTTTTAAGCAAAAAACAACTGGCTGCTGATAGTGTGCGGAAAAAACGCCTTGACGATTCCATTACAACAGCCAGGAAACTGGAACCAAGCGATACGGCAAGGATAAGGATTGTTATTGCGCACCATAACTTTAAGCTTTTTAAATCGGATATGCAGGCAAAATCCGACTCGATGTTTTATAGTAACAGCGATTCAACTATACGTTGCTTTGTTAACCCGCTAATATGGACGGAGGGTTCGCAATTATCCGGCGATACTATTTATTTGCAAATGAAGCATAAAAAGATGGATAACATGACTATGTTTCCGCATGCCCTTATTGTAAATATTGAGAAGGGCGATTCCGTGCATTTTAACCAGATTGCCGGCAAAAAAATGCGTGGTTACTTTAAGGATGATAAGCTGCACCGAATGTTTATTGATGGCAATGCCGAGAGTATATATTTTGCACGTGACAGTGGAAAAACCGATGTAAGCGGTATGGAACGCTCATTAAGTACCCGCATCCGTGTTGATTTTGAAAAGAACCAGGCCACCAACATTGGTTTTTACCTTAAGCCCGAACATAAATATACGCCTATTGCTAAAGTAGTTGATGATGATAAGATCTTAAAAGGCTTTATATGGAAACCAAAGGAAAGGCCGGTTTCAAAAGAATCAATCATACCATCGTACACTAAAAAGGCGGCAGCAAAAGCGGCAAAGGATAAGGCGAAGACAGGTAAAGCCACGGATAAAAAGCTGCAGGATGGGAAAACGGTAAAGGATAGTACCAATAGTAGTCCGCCAAAGCCGCCTGGTATAAAAACCGCTCAGGATAGCCTGAATAAAATACCTGCAAAATTACCGGGTATAAAGGCAGCGGCTGATAGTGTGAATAAAGCTCTTTCAAAATCGCCGATTTTAAAAGCGGCTAAAGATAGTTTGCTAAAAGCTATACCTAAGTTGCCTGCGGTTAAGGATAGTGTTGGGGTGAAGCCGGGAGTGGTTAAAAAGCCCGGAGATCCTAACAATTAGCGTGATTAAAAGCAGTTATGCACTTTGAGTTTCCCGTTTATGAACGATATATGTTTTGCGGCAAAAAGTACAATAGTACTTCCTGATCTCCAGGAAAAACAAAAATGTTTTAATAAACCAGCCTCTGTGTTTTTTGCAGTTAAAATCTTCACCGCACGAAGGACAAAAATGGATGTAGTTTAATTTTATAACGGTTTTCAAGAATAGGTATTTTCCTGTTTTACGGAAAACAGGAGCGGGTGGTTTCCATAAATTTAATATTTAAAGAAATAATTCACATTGATACATCACAATTATCCGATTTAAAACCCAGGCACTTAACCAGGGTTAACTTCTGAATTACAGGAAACCTCACTAAAATCAGCTGGTGCTTTTATGGATCATCTGTGCTTTGCCCTGCCCGAATGACCAGTTTTCCCATGGGATCTCATTTAGCATAATAAACACATCATTGATATTAATTGTTGCCCCGGCTGCAATTTTTTCAGCTATAGAAGCATAAAGCGCCTGCTTCATTTCTTTGGTGCGGCCCAAAGCGCAGGTGATATAAATATACACCATTTGATCAGTATAGGAGATCCCCAGGTAGTTATCCGGGTGGATAAGGTGCCCGTCGCCTAAAATATTGATCACCTGGAAATAGTCTTTCTGCGGGACATTAAAAATAGCTACCAGGCTTTCCTGGATAGATAGAGAGATGGTTTTTTTTTGTGCCTGTGTAAAAGTGGCGGGCAGGTGGATTTGTACAAATGGCATATAATTAATATCAGGTTTCCTTTTTTTCTTTATTTGAGAAATAACAAATTTACGTAAGTTAAGTTTGGAGTTGAAGGCGGAAAGATTATCATTTGTAATTGGGGTAATTCAATAATTGAAAAAATCGTGAACCCCCTTTTGAAAAAGTTAGAAGTTTGGCAGATACGTTTTAATATATTTATATTTGTATATGAACTACTTAATTGTGCATCCGGACAACCATGATAAATTATCAGCAGTTAAAGCTGTTCTGAAAGCGCTTAATGTAGATTTTGATGAGGCTAAAGCTCCCTATAATCCTGAATTTGTTGCAAAAATGGCTGAAGGCGAAGAAGATATCAAAGCCGGAAGGACAGTGAAAGTAACACTGGACGATTTATGGAAATAGAATTTACGCAAAGGGCTTTTAAGGATTTGCAAGATTGGAAGAAAACGGGGAACACTAAAATCATTAAACGCATTTCTGAACTTACTGCCTCTATTCTTGAATCACCATTTTAAGGAATAGGCAAGCCCGAACCATTAAAACACAAATATTCGGGAAAATGGTCGAGGCGCATAAACCAGGAACATCGTTATATTTATGAAGTTAGGGATGAAACGGTGTACATATTCTCGCTAAGAGGTCATTATATCTAAACCCCATCCAAAAACTCCACCAACTTTTCCACTGCCTTTGCCCTGTGACTGATCTTGTTTTTTTCATCCAGACTCATTTCGGCAAAAGTTACATTGTAGCCATCGGGTTGAAATATCGGGTCATATCCAAAACCTTCGCTGCCTGAACGTTCATGGCGGATAGTGCCTTCAACTACGCCCTCAAAAAAGTGCTCTTCACCATTCCATATCAGGGAGATTACCGTACGGAAACGTGCTTTGCGGTTTGTTTGATCCTGCAGGCCTTTAAGCACCTTATCAATATTAGCAGCGTGGTTGCCATGCTCACCTGCATATCTTGCCGAATAAACACCAGGTTCGCCGTTTAAAGCATCAATCTCAAGCCCGCTATCATCACCAAAGCAGTCCAGCTTATATTTATCATGGATATAGCGGCTTTTTATAGATGCATTTTCACGGAAGGTTAATCCTGTTTCGGCAATTTCATCAAAGCAGCCAATCTCATCCAGGCTTAATAATTTTATTTGCCCATCAATTTTGGCAGAAACTTCCTGCAATTTGTGGGCATTATTTGTTGCAAAAACTAACTGATGCATGCTGTTATAATTGTTTCATTTGCTCCCAAAACACCTTTTTGTTTTCAACGCTGTCCATCATCTCGTCAAAGCTAAAAGTTAATAACACTTGGTAGTCATTTAGTTGCGATAGTTTATTTAGCTCAAATGCTCCAATTCCTGCGGGCAGGCTGCTTTTGCCAAGTAACAGTAGTTTTTGGGGTTTAAAAAAATCGGCCAGCGTATTAAATTCAGCATCTAAATATTTTGCCCGGTTAAAAATAGCCACGTCATCCCTGCTAAAACCTAAGCGGGTAAGCGTGCTTTCTAAAGCAGCAAGGTGTTTATCGTGCATCATGTCATGCTCCGGGTAATGAACAATAACCAGGAAATTCTTTTTATGCCCGCCTAAATAATTAAAGCTAAGGGGCTGCGGTTCGGCTATAGCAATGGCGGGCACAGGTGTATATTCCTGCTCAGGTTCAGCAAGAATGTTATCCTGTTTAGATACAGCCCGGTTACTGTATGTTAATTTATCTTTATCCAGCAGGTAAATATCATCCTGCATAATAAAACTAAAAGCTATAGGGTTTTCTATATTCATTTTTCAGTTATCGATGCTCAAATCTCAGTGCTCCTCTATATAATCTTTGCAGTAAAGGAGCAACTACAGTATAACGAGGCATTTTAGTGCATTTAATAAATCTCACCCAAAAGTAGCTAAACTGTTTGAAGCATTACCGGCATATTTGCACAATTATATTCGGGTTCAATTAATTGCCGTTATTTATACCGGTGGAATTCATAAATTTTACCGAAATTCGAAAGGCGGGTCCTGGCCTTAATCGCTAATTAAGATTTTACATTTATTGGTTTATGAAAAATAATTACATGCTTATTCCTGATCTAAGTAATTCTAATCAAATAGGGTTAAATCATTTAATAACAGAATTGAAATTTAGCAGGGAAAAGACAATAAATTTAGTTGCTAATTTATCGAAAAACGAACTCGATACCATAATTGGTGAAGGGTTTAATTCTATAGGTACATTGTTAAAACACATTGCGTCAAATGAGTTTCATTATCAGTTGGCAACCTTTGAAGGCCGGATTTTGAATGCTGAAGAGAAAGCCTTTTGGAAAGGTGCCATTACCGGCGAATTATCACTTAATTTAATAAATAATAATGAATTAGATTATTATTTAAATGTTCTTAAAGATGTAAGAGATTATTCAATTAAACTTTTAAATAAACAAAATGATGAATGGCTTTATGAACCTGCAAAACTGATGTTTAGCAGGCCTGTTAATAATTATTATTGCTGGTTTCATGTAATGGAGGATGAAATAAGCCATGCCGGACAAATAAAAGTTTTGCTTAAACAAATCAAATTGTTAAAACAAAAGCAGGTATGATTAATGATACGTATAACATACTAGCTTGACAAATAAATAAGCCTCCTTCCTTATTGCGTCTTATTATATAAATTTATTTAACTAAATTTTGTGAATTACAAATTCCATCCCAAACTTGTTTTAAGAACCCCACTAAAACCCCTTAAATCCTCATTTAGCATAAATGAAATAAAAGAACTATTTTCCCGGGACGAGATCCGGGAGGCATTATTTCTTTCATCACCTGATTTATCAGTTGAATGTTTAAAGTGGTTAAATGGCGGGTATAAAAATAAAGAAGAAGAAACCCGGATAATATATTCATTATTAAAGTATGCGCTTAGACTTCATACTCGCTGCACACCTTTTGGGTTGTTTGCCGGGTGTAGTGTTACTGAATGGGGAAATGATTTTTTACTGGATACTGAAAACAATACCCGAAATTCAAGCCTTGACATGAGTTTAACTTGTGCATTAGCAAAGGATCTTTCGGAAAAAAGTTTTATTCGCCCCTATTTGAAATTTTATCCGAATAACAGTATTTACGAGGTACACGATAATTTAAGATATATAGAATATTTCTATAAAAATAAGACACGGATAAATCAGATCTGCTCTGCCGACCGATCTGTTTATTTACAGATAATTATAGATAAAACTAAAAACGGCTTATACCTTAATGAGGTTACGAATTTGCTGGTAAGTGATGAAATATCTGTTGAAGAAGCTGAAGATTTTATAAACGAAATAGTTGAAGCTCAATTATTAGTTTCTGAATTAGAGCCATCCATAACAGGCGATGAACTGCTTTCACAAATAATCAATATTTTGTCAAAGATCAGTCGTGAGCACCCTAATGAGCCATTGCTTGATGTTTTGTCAGTTCTAACAGATATTCAGGATAAACTAGCACAAATAGATAATAAAAATGGCAACTTATTAAATGCTTATTTTGATTTAATAAAGAAGATAGAGTTGCTAAATATACCTTTCGAAAAAAACAAGCTTTTTCAAACGGATTTATTTAAAAAAATTAAAAAAAAGGAAAATGATGTTATAAATGAACTTAATAACGATGGTAAAAATGAAATTCAATCAGCCATAACCAAAGCATTACAGGTCCTTAATAAACTAAGCCACAAGCCTGGCAAAACTAATTTAACTGAATTTAAAACAAAATTTTCTGCCCGTTATGAATTTCAGGAAATACCATTGCCCCAGGCCCTGGATAATGAATTTGGTATTGGTTACGCATCCCATACCAATGAGTCTGGCGATATTAATCCATTACTTAAGGATTTGAATATACCATCAACTTTAACTGATGAAAAGGAATTAAAATGGAATAAAACACAGTCATTTTTATTTGATAAATTGCTCAAAGCTCATACGGAGGGCCTATTTATCGTTACAATTCATGAAAATGAACTGGTAGATTGGAAAAGTGAATGGGATGACTTACCTGTTACCATGTCAGTTATGTTTAATCTTGTTGGGAAGAGAAATGGGAAAGATATCATTGCGCTCAAATCCACTGGCGGTTCAAGTGCAACCAATCTTTTCGGGCGTTTTGCGCCGGGCTCTGCTGAAATACTTTCACTTATCAATGAAATTGCCGAAACTGAAGATCATTATTATAATAAATCTGTATTGGCGGAAATTGTTCATATACCTGAAAGCAGAACAGGCAACGTTCTTTATCGTCCAATTTTCAGACAGTTTGAGATCCCATATCTGTCAAAATCAACTTTACCAACAAATAAGCAAATTCTCGTTAACGACCTATATATCTCAATTAGAGATAATCAACTATATCTTCGTTCTAAAAGTTTAAATAAACAAGTTATTCCGCGCTTGGGAAATGCTCATAATTTTTCTCATGGCACGCTTCCTATTTATCATTTTTTATGCGATATGCAATTGAATGATCTAAGAGCGGGCTTGCCCTTTGATTGGGGAGTAATGAAATATGAATTTAAATTTTTGCCACGAGTTGAAATGGGTAACGTGATTTTATCTCCGGCAACATGGCAATTGAAAAAAGATGATTTTAATGCCCTAATCCAGGAGTATCAACAAAAGGAAAGCATTAGCAGCTTGCTTGAAAAAGTTAATGAATGGCAAGATAAATTCAAGATTCCTGACTTTGTATTATTTACTGAGGTTGACAATGAATTATTAATAAATCTTAAAGATGAATTAAGTATAAGGATGTTCTTGTCAATAATAAAGAACCGCTACAATATTGTTTTAAAAGAATTTTTATACGACACGAAAACTTGTATAAATGATATTAATGGAGATTCATATGCTAATGAATTTATTGCATCTCTTATAAAAATACAAAAAGAGATGCCATTAGTAATACCGACCTCTGAAATCAAAAGCTTAAATCTTCAACGAAATTTTTCTATCGGTTCTGAATGGTTGTATTATAAATTTTATTGCGGTGTAAATACTTCAGATAAAATATTGTGTAACATTATTAAACCATTAACCGAACAGTTTATTGAAGAAGGATTAATTGATAAGTGGTTCTTTATCAGATATGCTGATCCGGATGTTCACTTAAGGATTCGCTTTCATTTACCAAAGATTAGTGCCCTGGGAATAATAATTTCAAAGATAAAACAAGCCGTTGCAGAATATGAACAAACCGGACTAATTAAAAAAACTCAAATTGATACCTACCAAAGAGAGATTGAAAGATATGGGGAAAGCGCTATTCTTCCTGCTGAAGATTTATTT
>JAQBOS010000671.1 GCA_028287925.1 Mucilaginibacter sp.
TCGACCTCGGCCGCGTTGTTATCGACTTCGATCACAATCGAGTACTCTCGCATTGGGCAAGACAAGCGTCCTGTGATGTCGACCGTTTGTCTGGGCGGTTCGAAGCAGACGAGGCCTTTCGGCGCCACGAGCGCGGGGAGATCACCGACGCCGAATTTTTCGCCAGCTTGCGGTCGAAATTCGTTGTTGATCTCACAGACGCACAATTTGCGCAGGGGTGGAACGCGACCTTCATCGGCGAGATGCCGGGAATCAGACCGTTGCTTGCGGCGGCGGCGAAACGGTTTCCACTCTATGCTTTCTCAAACACAAACAACGCTCACTCAAACCATATTCTGGAGCATTTTGCAGACATTCTGGAGATTTTTGACGAAATATTCCTGTCATCTAGGATCGGACACCGCAAACCGGATCGCGAAGCCTACGAGCATGTTGTGCAAGCGATAGGTGTGCGACCGGCGGAAGTGCTATTCTTCGACGACGTCATCGAAAATGTTTATGGCGCGCAGCGCGCTGGACTTCGCGCGATCCACGTGCGGTCCAACAACGATATCACCGCCGCTTTGGCCGAGCTCGGCATCGACTAGCGGGGGGACGACCAAATTTTAGGCGGCACTGCAGATTGTTCGGCACCTTGCTATTGTGCCTGATCCCGTGAGACCACTGGCCCCTCGCAGAGAATCTATCCCCAGGAATAACCCATGCCCATTTCTTCTCACTTGGCGGCCGTTCGCGCGAAGGTCGGTCATGATCTTTTGACGCTCACGGCAGCATCTGTTTCCGTTTTTGACGACAGAGGCAGACTTCTTTTGGCTAAAGATGCGGAGACGGAATTGTGGACGTTGCCCGGTGGGGCGATAGACCCGGGCGAGCAACCAGCCGATGCCGCCATCCGTGAGTGTTTCGAGGAGACTGGATTACGGGTCGAAATCTGTAAATTGGTCGGTGTTTTTGGTGGCGAAGAATTTCTGATCACGTATACTAACAAGGATGTAACCTACTACACGACGATCGCTTTCGAGGGACGTATCGTCGGCGGGGCACACAAGCCGGACGGCGTCGAAATAGTTAGCCTACAATATTTTTCGCAAGCTGATTGTATCAGTCTGAACCTCTCGCCCTCTAGTCGCGTCATCTCCGAACGGGCCTTCGACCGAAACGGCGCACCATGGTTTGCGCAGGCGGCTTGGGTACCGGAAACCATCTAGGTGGACGCCAATACTGCTGCACTGATGTTGCTTGCCGGCATGCTCCACGCCGGTTGGCATGCGATCGTGAAGAGCGGAAACGGTCTATCGACGCTCGCCGGTATGGGTGTGGTAAGTGCTCTGCTGACGTCGCGGTTTCTTTTCTACGTGCCAGTCCCATCGCCGGCGGTATGGCCGGTCATTGTGCTTTCGTTGGCGCTTCACGCTGGCTACAAGGCAAGCCTCGCGTTGGCCTATGAACATGGTGATCTGAGCAAAGCATATCCGCTGGCGCGTGGAATGGTCCCGTTGTGCGCACTGCCGTTATCCTACTTTGCCTTGGATCAGCTGCCAAACAGATGGCAATTTCTCGGAATTATCGTCGTATCGGCCGGCGTCCTAGCGCTTGCTTGGGAGCGATCGGGCAATGTGAAGAGCGGAAAATTAATTCTGTCCGCCCTGGGCGCGAGCTTCATGGTGGCAGGCTACTCGGTGGTCGATTCTTATGGAACGCGCCTAACCGAGTGGTCGTCATTTACTGTCTGGCTAATTGTTCTGGACAGTCTAACCTTCCTTGTCGTCGGCCGCATCCTCCGGGGATCGACTCTTTGGCTTCAGATACGGGAAGCATGGAAGCCGACAGCAATTGCAGGCGCCTTGGGCCTCTGCTCGTTTGCCGTCTTTATTTGGGCGCTCAGTCGCAACCCGGTTACGTCGGTCGTAGCTTTCCGCGAATGCAGCGTGATCTTCGCGACAATAATCGGGGTTGCCATTTTGAAAGAGAAGATTTCGGCGCTTCGAGTACTGGCGGTTTCGTCGGTTGGCGTAGGCTTAATACTCATAGCTACATTTCGTTGATTGAGATGGTGCCATGGGCGGGGCCCAGTGCCTTGCCGCGCATCAGATCGAGGCGCTGCCTCAGCGTGATATTTGGAGGTATCATCGTAATCCGCGCTCAAACCCCTGAGACATCAGCAGCAGCATCCCCGCGCCGCATCTCCCACAAGGTCCGCAGCGCGATCGACGCCATGGTGGCCGGCGACGTCAAGACCATCGCCGGTGCCGCCCGCACGGTCGGACTCAGCCGCGAGCACCTGAGCCGCGAGCTCAGCCGGCCCGACGTCACGGAGCTGATGCACCGGAAGGTCAGGCGCAGCCTGGCGACCGCGGTCGCGCCGATCACATCAAGGTCGAGTTGCTCGATAGCCTCTCCGAGCGCGTCCGGGACAGCGCTAGCAGCTTCATGCTCGGTCTGGTGGGGATCCGACTGGCGGCGAGCCCCTCGGTGAACGTGAATATCGAGGGGAAGGCCGGCTGCGTCATCGACCTGTCGGACGAACCGTGCGTCGCGAAGGTAGTCGACCATGCCTGACAATTTCCCCACCGTGCTCCCCACGCGCCAGGCGATCGAGGCCCAGAGGGGATCAGTGCGCCTTAAAGTCACCGGGAAGCTCAAGGTCGCGCTCGATCTGATGGTCTGGTCCGGAGAGCACCGCGCCGACGCCGCTGCCCAAAGGGATGACGAGCCCGCAAACTCCTTCCATCGCTTCTCGGCGCGAAGGTCGCTACATTCGGCCTCGCAATGAATGCTGGATGATAGAATGAACGAATGGACGAAGGACGCGAGCGGGCAAACCATTGTGAACCCGCTTGTTGATCAGCACTGCGTCACGATTCCGGCTGAAGGGGGCGTTCGGCACGAGACTGCAATATCTCGTCGAAGGTGATGATTTTGCCGCCCCGTCCGGCAATCTGCAGCTGCTGATGACGCCGGCCCAGGCGCACGAGCTGGCGCATGC
>JAQBOS010000336.1 GCA_028287925.1 Mucilaginibacter sp.
CCGCCTGCCGCCACAAAACCGACTGGCTCTGCAGGCCATCATTCTTATAAAAATAAGTGTATTTGCCTTCCTTAAAGGGGGCGCTGTACTTTTCGTAGTTCCATAGTTGCTTTAGGCGGGCATGCATGGCATCACGATAGGGGATCTGGCCCAGGTAAGCCTGCGTTACCTTATTCTCGGCCTGTACCCAGGCTTTGGTATCGGCAGCGCGGTCATCTTCCAGCCAGCGATAAGGGTCAGGCACTTCAGTGCCGAAATAATTATTAACGGTATCAACCTTTTTGGTTGCGGGGTAAGCTATAGTTTTTGGATTCATTTGTTGGGCAAGGGCAAAGCTGCAAGTTAAAACAGCTGCGGATAAACAGGTAATAGTTTTCATTGCAAGGATTGGTTGGTACGCTAAGGTAGTATTTTTTGTGAGAATGGGGAAAGGTAGAAAGGAGAAAGAGAATATCGAATAATGAATTTTGAATATCCAATGATGAAGGAAGTGATTTTCTTTTATCCGGATCCTGTCAGTAATCAATTACACCTGGTGGGTGATACCCCAAACTTCTTTTTAAAAGCGGTGCTAAAATGCTGTACGGAGCTATAACCTAATTCAAAAGCTATTTCGCTGGCTGATTTTTTTCTTTCCAGCAGATCGGTCTTTGCAAGCTCAAGGCGGGTATCGGCCAGGTAGCCAAATACGGTATTGCCAAACATTTCTTTAAAGCCGCGCTTTAGCTTGTACTCATTTATCCCTGCAACCTTTGCCAAATCGGTTAGGCTTGGCGGGAGATCCAGGTGCTGGATCAGGTTTTCGCGGTCATAAATAATGCGTTCCTTATCATATTCGGTTTTTAAATAATCGCTCCCCCTTTTTTGAAAACTATTATAAGCCTCGGCTTGTAAAACCAATAGCTCAATACTTTTTGAGAGCAGGAACATCTTTTTCAGATCCTCCTGGTATTTGCAGTTTATAATGGCATTTATTGCGTTTAGCATATTAATATCCATAAACAGGCTGTTATCGCAAAGCGCAACATTTTTACCTTCAAGCACATTGCCGCCAAAACGCTTTAACACCTCGTTCGAATCTTCTGTAAGGCGTAAAAAAGCATCCCTGTTAAACTGGATCATAAAGGTATCAAGGTACAGATCGTCATTTTTTATGGTGCCTTCGCCGGTCTGCGAGTAAAATAAATTATGCTGGTACTTACCCAGCTCATAGGGTTTGTCGGCATCTTTATTAGCAATAGTTGTTTTGCCCCGCATGTTAAAATAAAGGGTAACCATATCCAGGTCGGCCTTCCATTCCATTTCAACGCGGTCGTTATAATGCCAATTGTGGTGCCCCATTCTTATGCCATTAAAGTACCATTGCTTCATTTTAGCTTCAGCAAAGGGCAGGTTAAAGCTTACAGTATTTTCAACCAGCTGATCGGTGTTAAAATCATCAGCTGATAATTCATTGCTATGCAGCACCTGGTCGTCTGCTTTATTTTTTAATTCAAATGGCATTGTTCCTTTTTATATAACTATTGCTCCGTTTGGTGTAACCTGCGGGGCTACACATCTTCCCACATTTGTATTATTAATTAAACGCCCGGAGTGGCAATTAGTTACGACTACAAGATTGAAATTTATAAATGTCTTTTAAAAAACTACGACAAATGATTGAAGTAAAAGGAAGCGGAAACATTGTATCCGCAGTAAAAAGTATAAGCTCGTTCATCCGCCTGCACATCAGCATTAACGGAACCATTGAACTGATCCAGGCTGATGAAGAAAAAGTAATTGTTGAGGCAGATGATAATTTGCAGGAATATATTGAGGTAACCAACTCGGGCCGCACCCTGTATGTAACCGCCGAAGGAAAATGGCGCACACCGGGTTTCAGCAGACTTAATGTTAAGGTCTATTACCGGCAGCTCTTTAATATTTATAACGCCAGTACCAACGGCACATTAGTATGCGCCAATCCGCTAAGATCAAGCGAGCCTGTTGAAGTAAAGATCTACAGCGACAAAAGCAGCAGCAAACTTAATATTAACGCCCCGGCTGTAAAGCTAATAACTGCATGTGTTGGCGATGTGGAGATAGAAGGCTCATGCAATGTTTTGGAGATAAATGCAAAATCAGAAGGAAGCTTGTATGCGCGTGGGATGCTTGCAAAAAATGTGAGCCTTAAAAACTACTCGGTAGGTAATTTGGACGTTTATGCTGATGAAACACTTGCCATAAGTAATTATGGCGAGGGCAATATCAGTTATTGGGGCGATGGCGTACTTAAGGATATTAAGCAATATGGCGACGGTGAAGTAAAACACAGAAAAGATTAAAATAGAAAAACCTATGAACTGGTACGTAGCAAAAATAATTTTCAGGATAGTAAGTGGTGATGGCAATCACAACCCACAGTTTGACGAGCAATTGAGATTGATTGAAGCCGGAAATGAGGCCGAAGCCTTTGAAAAAGCCAATAGCATTGGCCTTGCCGGGCAGGATAGCTTTTTAAACGCGAAGAAGGAAACAGTAATGTGGCAGTTTATTGCCGTTACAGAAATTAATGGCATTGCCGATTTGAATGATGGCGCCGAATTATATTACAGATTGCATGAAGCACAGGATGCGACAACATATATTGAACATGCAAAGCATAGAGCGGTTTTAATAGGCCGCGTTATCAAGACAGACTTAAGCGTGTAAATATTGCCAAATAACGGTGAATTCAAAGCCTTGTTTAATTAAAGACCAAAATGTTAATTTAAAGCAACTAAGTGCGATCTTAAATACGTATATTCAGTAAGTTTGCTTTAATTAAATAAATGTTTAACGGTATTTGCTTACAATAAATTTCTACTTTTAAGTTTTACTATACATAAAAGAGCAAATTTTCGTTATCCATTTTAATATTTATAATATACGTAATTGATAAATGGGGAAAATGTACAAAGGATATCTCCCGCTTATTGTTGGGGGATTGTTTTTAACGGTATTAATAGCATCCTGTAAAAAGGATCATAATACACCCGCACCTACACCAGTGCCAATTGCTACGCTTGGTTTGTATGAATATCAAAGTACAATATATCGCAGGGTAATTATTCCTATATCGCAGGTGGGTACAGTGAAACAAACTTACTATAGTATATTTGATACAGGCTCATCGGCTATGACAATTGATGCTGAGGGCCTTATTCCAGCTTCTTTGATCACAAGTTCAGGCATAACAATTACCGGCGATTCCCTGCTCGTAAATGGCATTACCGTTACCAAGCAAATATCCACGCTAACCTATGGCGATGCCACAAGCGGAACAAAAGAATATGGAAATCTTGCTTATGCGATAATAACCATCGGAGATGTAAATGGTTCAGTTACTACCAAACGCATCCCTTTCTTTATGTATTATAAGGCAATTGATACACAATCGGGAAGTAAGCTGGAAGCGCATTCAAATGATGTTTTTGGAGTAGGGCCAAATACCAGCTTTAACAGCCTGGCCATAGCAAGCCCGTTGAGCTATTTTGATACAAAAGCGAATGTAACGCAGGGTTTCAGGCTTTCAAAATTTAATAAATCATCTTACAGCTCTACCGGAACTTATGTTGCGGATCTGCTTACTATTGGCTTAGTACCTGATGACCTTAGTTCAAACAATTTTATTATGCATTCACTTACGCATACATCTGCAGGATATTCGCCAAATATTCCAGCCACTATAAGTTTTAATGGCAAAAGCATCCAGGGTACTTTATTGTTTGATACCGGAACACCGGCATTTGCCAACATTGAAGATCCCGATGCCACTGTTAATCAGGCTACGCTGCCGGCAAACTCTTCTGTTACTATCACTACCACCAGCGGCTTTAGTTATCAGTACACCACAACCAGCGACTATAACCTTACGCAGGTTGAAAATCCTTCATTTACACGTGATCCGCGTACTATTTTCAGTATTGATTTTTTTGCAGACAATGAATTTCTGCTTGATTATACCAACCACAGGATTGGGCTGAAAAATTAGTTCTGAGCCCTAAGTCTAAAGTAAAAAGTCCTGAGCCAAATGAAAATGATTGACTCAGGACTTTTTATTTAGAGCAGAATTTAGCTTTTACTCAAGACTTCAGGCTAATGACTTAAGACTAATATTTGGCGGGCGTACCGGCTTTCGGTACTGATTCCTGTATAAATTTTCGTAGGTTTTCTGTAGCTACCGCCAAATCTTCCTTACGCAGGTACATCATGTGCCCGCTTTTATAGCCTTCCCATTTTAAGCGGTCTTTAAGTTTGCCGCTCGGGTCAAGCTGCCACAGGCTGTATTTAGCATTAAAATAATCGCATGCGCCATCATAATAGCCTGATTGGATCAACAGGTGCAGGTATGGGTTTTGTGCGATGGCCTGGCGCAGGTTTTCGCCGGTATGATTATTTTTATCATCCCATGGCCATACGTTACCAAACATGTTATATTTTAAATCGGTTTTGTAGTTTAGTTCGCCACGCAGGTAAATATTAATTGCGGGGGTAAAAGCATGCAGCCATGCAACAAGCTCGGCATTATAATCAGGGCTTTCGCCGCCGGCCTGCCTGTCAATTCCCCTGTAGCGGGAATCAAGCCTGCCAATTGTAAAGCCTTTATCACGTAATAGCTCTTTCCAAAAAAGGTCGTACGATACATCCAGGTTATTCTGCATGATCACTTTTTCTGAAATACCGGTGTACCGGGCCATTTTTGCAGCAATAGCGCTACGTTGTGCATCATCAATAAATCCACCGCGCGATAAGGCGGGGATCAGCTCGTTGATGGTAAAATTCTCAACTTCCGGCAAAAATGCAGTGAGGTCTTTTTGCTGTAGTTCCGGGGCAAGTGCGCCATGGTACCATGCGGTGGCAGCAAAATAAGGAAGTTTAAGCGCTGCCTGTACAGGGCCGCTGCGCTCAATACCCAGATCGGTTGGTGATACAAGGATTACCCCGTTAAGGTACATCCATTGCGAATTTTGCAGTTCAAGTGCAAGGCCCGATGCTCTTGTTGTTCCATAGCTTTCGCCAATTAAAAACTTAGGCGATGCCCAGCGGTTTTTACGGGTAACAAAAGTATTTATCCACTCGGCCAGGTATTTAATATCTTCATTTACCCCAAAAAACGTAGATCCCGGGGTATCCTTATTAATTATTCTTGAATAGCCGGTGTTTACCGGGTCCAGGTAAACTATGTCGGCAACATCCAAAATGGAGTTTTTATTCTCGCCAATGCCGTATGGCTGAATAGGATATCCTTCATTATCAATATTAAGTAAGCGCGGTCCGGTATAGCCAATCTCCATCCAAACAGATGGTGTGCCTGGGCCACCGTTAAATGAGATCACTAAAGGGCGTGAGGTCCTGTCGGTAACATCATCTCTTTCATAATAAGTATAAAACACACCGGCAATCGGGCGCCCGTCATTGTCCCAGATCGGCATGCTGCCTGCAGTTGCGGTGTAAGGAATAAGCTTCCCTTTTATAGTTACCTGGTGCTTGGTAACAACTGCCGAATCTACCGACAGGATTCGGCTTTTAGAAACAGGGTTCGTGTTTTTTGGTGTAGCAGGCTCAATTTGTGCAAAGCTTGCACCGGTAACACAGCAAATTGCTGTAAGGGCAAATAAATATTTTTTCATGTTATTGATTTTGATAAGCTATCAGGATTTTAAGCAAGCTGATTGGCTGCTTATTGTTTCTGTTAAAGCAATTACAATACTAAACTTTTCTTTGTGCTTTTGCAATGGGTTAAATACACTAAGCAGGTTGGCATTGTAAAAATATTATGGTGATGAGTACATTAGACTTACGAAGTTTTAAAAACTTCGTAAGTCTTTTCCAATATCATCGCATTATGGCTTTCACAAAGGGAAACTGATCTTCCCCATTAAAACAGCAGGGTTGTTTCCTATCGCCATAGGTTCTCCGCACAGCGCCTCGTTTCCCAGCAACGCAAAAAGAATGGCTTCTTTGGCATCCGGGTCAATACCTAAATCGTTGGTAGTTTTAATAGTAGCTAGCGGTAAAGCTTTCTTTAAATGTTCAATGATGTAAATATTCCTTGCCCCACCCCCGCTAGTAAAAATTTTGATGTAATCCGCTTTAAAATTCTTTGAAATAAAATCAGCGATTGTTTTAGCGGTGAATGCGCTCAAAGTACAAACCAGGTCCTCATTGCTGATATTTAAAGTGTTTGACCTTTGCTGTGCATCTTCAACATAAATCAGGCTAAATAATTCAGGTCCCGTAGTTTTTGGTGCCTGCTCGCTAAAAAATGGATGATCCAGTAGGGCGGCTAATAAGCCTTCATTTATGTTGCCCGAAAAAGCGAGTTTTGAATCTTCGTCATATGCCTTATTAAAATATTTGCGGCAGGCTGCATCAATCAGCGTATTGCCCGGGCCAACGTCTGTACACACAATGCCGGCATAATTACCATCGGCTGGCAGCCAGGTAAGGTTGGCAATTCCACCGATATTCAGCAGGATCCTGTTTTCGCCCGGTTTGCTGCCCAGCAGTACATCGCCATATAAAGCCAGTGGTGCGCCTTCACCACCTGCGGCAATATGTTTTTGTCTAAAATCGCTGATGGTTAATATGCCCGTTTTAACAGCCAAATGATCGCCATCTCCAATTTGCAGGGTGGCATTTGAATATCCCTGCTGTTTATGTAGTCGTTGTGGAGCATGGTAAATTGTTTGCCCGTGACTGGCTATAAAATCTACCTCAGCAGGTTTAATACCCCATCCCTTAAGGGCCTGCAATACCAGTTCTCCATGGAAATTTCCGATATATTCATTAAGCAGGCAAACTTTTTCAAGGCTTGCTTCTTTATGTACAAAAGATAAATTATTAGCCAAATTATAAACATATCTGATATATTTGTTTTCACCAAATTTTCTAAGTCTAAAGCTGTTAGTCATAAATTCTAAGTAATTGGATTAAGGCTACGGATACAACCCAACCAACCCAATGGCGAGATTAAATTTACTAGAAGAGACGCGTTACGAGAAGCTGCCTGTAACGGTATATGGCAATCAGCAGGAAGCATCGCTGGCGGTAGCGCAGCGGATAACAAAGCTGATAAAGAGCAAAACGGCAAAAGGCGAAAAGACCGTACTGGGCTTAGCCACGGGTGTAACCCCGATAGGGGTATATGCCGAGCTGGTGCGCCAGCACCAGCAGGAAGGCTTGAGCTTTAAAAACGTGATCACCTTTAACCTGGACGAATACTACCCGATGCAGCCCAATGCCGCACAAAGCTATGTAACGTTCATGAACGAGAACCTGTTTTCGCATGTAGATATCGATCAAAAGAATGTGCATATTCCTGATGGCACCCTTGACCAGGAAGCGGTAGCCGCCTTTTGTTTGGATTATGAGAAAAAGATCACCGCACTGGGCGGGCTGGACCTGCAGATCTTAGGGATCGGCCGAACCGGCCACATCGGCTTTAACGAGCCGGGCTCGGCGCCCAACTCGGGTACCCGGCTGGTAACCCTGGATGACCTGACCCGGAATGATGCTTCCCGTGATTTTGGCGGTAAGCAAAACGTACCCACCAAGGCGATCACGATGGGCATCGGCACCATCTTCAAGGCCCGGGAGATCATCCTGATGGCCTGGAGCCAGAAGAAAGCGCCGATCATCAAAAAAGCGGTGGAAGGTGAGATCTCCGGTGAAGTACCTGCCACTTACCTGCAATTATCGGATAATGTGGAATTCGTGCTGGATGCCCCCGCTGCCTCTTCACTAACCCGGTTTGATACCCCATGGCTGGTAAAAGACTGCGTGTGGGAAAACGGTTTGAAAAAGAAAGCGGTGATCTGGCTGGCCGATAAGCTGAACAAACCGATCCTGAAACTTACCGAAGAAGATTACAACAACCATGGCATGGCCCAGCTTGCGGTTGAACAGGGCCCGGTATATAATATCAACATCGATATCTTTAACCAGCTGCAGCATACCATTACCGGCTGGCCGGGTGGCAAACCCAACTCAGACGACAGCCAGCGGCCGGAAAGGGCGCAGCCTGCCCGCAAGCGCTCGATCATCTTTTCCCCTCACCCGGATGACGATGTGATCTCCATGGGCGGCACCTTTATCCGTTTGGTAGACCAGGGGCATGATGTGCATGTAGCTTACCAAACATCAGGCAATACCGCCGTATGGGATGATGACGTATTAAGATTCGTAGAATTTGCAATAGACTTTAACAACAGCATCGGCGATGACAATACCAGGTTAAAAAAGGTATATGAAGAGATGCGGGCCTTCATCCCGACCAAAAAGCCCAACCAGGTAGATACCAAAGAGATCAGGGATGTAAAAGGGTTTATCCGCAAAACAGAGGCCATTTCGGGGGCAAGGTATGCAGGATTACAGGACGACCATATCCACTTTATGGCCCTGCCGTTTTACGAAACGGGCAAGATCAAGAAGAACACGGCAGGCGAGGCAGACATCAAGCTCACGATAGAGCTGCTGCAAAAAGTAAAACCCCAGCAGATCTTTGCAGCGGGAGACTTTGCCGACCCGAACGGAACGCATTTGGTATGTTTTAATATTATCATAGCGGCATTAAAAAGACTAAGGGAAACGGAAGACTGGGTAAAAGACTGCTGGCTGTGGATGTACCGCGGTGCCTGGCTGGAGTTTGAAACGCATGAGATCGAGATGGCCGTACCGTTATCGCCGCAGGAAGTGATCCGTAAACGCAATGCCATTTTCAAGCACCAAAGTCAAAAAGACAGGCCGGTATTCCCGGGTGATGATGCCAGGGAGTTTTGGGTGAGAGCAGAAGACCGTACAAGAGAAACTGCCAAAGCTTACGACAAGCTCGGTATGGCTGAATATGAGGCCATGGAGGCTTTTGTGAGGTATCATTTCTAGATTACACCGATTTGAGGATGATTACACCGATTAAGAACGCAATCGGTGTAATCATGAAAAATCTTAATTTTCGCCAACAACCAATGGTTTGGAGGTATTAATGCAGTTGGTTAGCGATAATTTCCAGCTTTCATTGCCGGTGCCCGAATCTAACACATAAAAGGCATTTGATCCACCGCCACCGGCAAATACTTTTCCGTTTGCAACGGTAGGTACAGCGCCATTAGCAACGATCTGTTTTTTCCAGGCCACATTGCCGGATGCAGCATCAACCGCATAGAGATTTAGATCATCACTGTTTATAAATATTTTTCCATCAGCATAAACCGGACCAGATGTAAAACCCTGGCCATTGAGGCCTTTCCAGAGCTGACTTCCATCATTCTCATTAATAGCATAAAGGGCGCCCGCCTGTTTAAAATCATTAGTGTTATACCAGCTTGCCAGGTAGATCACTCCGTTATTGATAGAAGGTTTTGATTGTTCAAGCGAAATGCCGTTGGTGCTAAAGATCCACTTTGATTGGCCGGTGGTTGCATTTACAGCATTCAAATAACCATTCCTGTTGCCTATAAATACAACATTATTTGAAATGACCGGACTCGCCTCAACTATCGGACTGCCTGTATCATATTTCCATTTTAAGTCTCCGGTTAAGGCATCCAGGGCATAAAGATTTCCGTCAGCACTGCCAATATAGACTATGCCGTTTGAAACTACCGGGCTCGAATCCACGTTTTGAGCGGTTAGATATTTCCACTTCAAATTACTTGACACTGCATCTACAGCGTATATATAATGATCATCGCTGCCAAAATATACAATGTTATTAACCGCCGCAGGGCTGGATATTACAGTGCTTGTAGCGGTAAACTTCCATTTTAACTTACCAGAGGTGGCGTCAAGTGCATAAAGATTATGATCAGTATTTGTGGAATATAACGTGCCGCTTTCAAGTGCCGGTGTTGAATAAGCAAAATCACCGCCAGACTGGTATTTCCAGATCAAATCGCCACTTTGGGCATTAAGGGCATAAAAATTATTATCCTGTCCCCCAAAATAAACGATAGCTTTTGTGGGGGCTGGCGTATTTGATTTGGAGTCCTTTTTGCAGGATGCGGAAAATAAAACTAATAATAAAATAAAATTTTTTAAAAGATACTTGTTTAAAGGCTGGATAAAGGTTTTCATTTTTGTGATAAATTACTGAATGTGAATCGCATGGTTTAAAAGCATATTATTAGCCAGGTTTATTAAGTAATAAAATACTGCATCATTGACACGCAAAATCTTTAAAAGTTTAATTACTTTATTATAAATAAAAAAGCTACCTGAAAAGTGGCTATGTAATGTAGTTTCAAGTCAATAGTCTTGAATCTTAAGTTCTAAGTCAGAAAAGACAAAATTTGAGTTAAAACTTTCGACTTAAGACTAAGCGTCAATTATGAATTGACATAGCAGATAGGTTTAGCATAACAAAGGTGCAATTTCTTACCCCTATGAAAATCTTTCCTTCAGGAATTTACCGGTATACGAATCCTCTTCTTTAATTAAGCTCTCCGGTAAACCTTCAAATACAACTTTTCCGCCGCGGTCACCGCCTTCGGGGCCAATGTCAATTACCCAGTCGGCACATTTTATCACATCCATGTTGTGTTCAATAACAATAATGGTGTTGCCATGTTCAAGGAGAGCATCAAATGATTTAAGCAGCTTTTTAATATCTGCAAAATGCAGGCCGGTAGTCGGCTCATCAAAAATGAACAGCGTTTTATGAGTATTATTGCCCTTAACCAAGAAAGATGCCAGCTTGATCCGCTGCGCCTCACCACCTGATAAGGTATTGGATGATTGCCCTAATTGCACATAACCCAAACCGACATCCATTAGCGGTTTTATTTTAGCGATGATCTTTGGCTCTTTGGCAAAAAATACAAGAGCTTCCTCAATGGTCATGCTCAATACATCCGATACATTTTTATCCTGGTAAGTAACATCCAATATGTGTTGCTTAAAACGTTTGCCGCCACAGGTTTCGCAGGTAAGGAATATATCAGCCATAAACTGCATCTCAATTTTTACCTCGCCTTCGCCCTGACAAACATCACAACGGCCGCCCTCAACATTAAAAGAGAATGCAGATGGTTTTAAGCCAGCTGCTTTTGAAACTGGCAGTGCAGCATAAAGGTTACGGATCTCGTCCCATGCCTTTACATAAGTAACAGGGTTTGAGCGTGATGAACGGCCGATGGGGTTTTGATCAACCATTTCAACCTGTTCAATTTTTTGATAATCGCCTTCAATGCTGTCATAGGCACCAGTTTGCTCCGCGTTATAGTTGCCCAGCGTTTTTTGCAGGGCCGGGGCCAGGATCCGTTTTACCAAACTTGTTTTACCCGAGCCGGATACACCGGTTACCACTGTTAAAATTCCTAATGGGAATTTAGCATTTACATGCTGCAGGTTATTTTCCCTTGCACCTTTTATCTCGATAAAATCATTCCATTTACGGCGGCTTTTCGGGATAGCAATTTCTTCCTTACCACTTAGATAACGACCAGTTAAGCTGTTATCATCCTTTATAATTTCATCGTATGTGCCGCTGAACATCAGGTTGCCGCCATGTGTACCGGCTTCGGGGCCTATATCAATAATATGATCTGCAGCTTTCATTATTTCTTCCTCGTGCTCAACAACCAGTACGGTGTTGCCAACATCACGAAGGGATTTTAGCACCCCAATCAATCGTTGTGTATCACGCGGGTGCAAGCCGATGCTTGGTTCGTCCAGCACATAAACAGAGCCTACCAGGCTGCTGCCCAAAGAGGTTGCCAAATTGATCCGCTGTGATTCGCCGCCCGATAATGTGTTTGATAACCGGTTAAGCGTTAAATAGCTTAAGCCAACATCGTTCAAAAACAATAAACGGTTAGTTATTTCCATCAGCAAACGCTTGCCAACTTTAGTGTCGGTTTCGTTAAGCGCAATGGTTTTAAAGAAATCAAGCGCCTTATCCAGTGCCATCAAAACCACATCGGTAATTGATTTGCCATTGATCTTTACGTAAGATGCATCCTGCCTTAAGCGACTGCCCTTACATTCCGGGCAAGTAGTTTTACCCCTGTATCGCGAAAGCAAAACCCTGTACTGTATTTTATAGGTTTGCTCTTCCATCTCCTTGAAAAAATCATCAAGGCCGCGGAAATAATTATTGCCTTTCCACAATAATCTTTGCTGCTGCTCAGTAAGCTGGTTATATTGGCGGTGGATAGGGAAATCAAATTTCAGTGCATTTTTAATAAGCACCTCATTCCACTCACGCATTTTTTCGCCGCGCCATGGTGCAATGGCGCCTTCATAAACACTTTTACTTTTATCAGGAATTACTAAATCCTCGTCAATGCCTATTACTTTTCCATAGCCCTCGCAGCGTTTACAAGCACCGTAAGGATTATTAAAGCTGAAAAAATTTGGTGTAGGCTCTTCAAAGCGGATCCCGTCCAGCTCAAACCTGTCGCAAAAAAAGCGTTCGGTTTCATCTTCTGCATCCGGCTCACGGTAACGCACATAACAATCACCTTTGCCTTCAAAAAATGCAGTTTGGATAGAATCGCCCAAACGGCTTACCGTTTCATCCTCATCGTTTTTAGAGATCCGGTCAATAACGATCCGAACTGTAGTCGGGATTTGAGAAGCAGGACCTGAGATTTCAACTTCAGGCTCCGCGCTTTCAACTTTAGCCTTTTTGCTTTTGCCTTTCGCCTTTAACCTTTCGCCTTTAGCCTCTTCTCCGCTAACTTCCTCCACCAGCCAGCTCCCGTCATCAACAATGCTCATATCCTCCAGCAGGTCTTCAATTTTTGAAAGCTTGCCGCGAAATTCAACCCGTACAAATCCCTTTTGCATCAAAACCGCCAGCTCTTCTTTTAAGCTGCGGTTGTTATGTGGATATAAGGGGCATAATATAGTAACCTGCGTTTCGGCAGGCAGCGTCATAATAAAATTGATCACATCGGTAACTGAATCTTTTTTAACTATCCCTCCTGATATTGGGGATATAGTTTTACCAATCCGCGAGAAAAGCAGCTTCAAATAATCATAGATCTCGGTTGAGGTACCAACAGTTGAACGCGGATTTGATGTAATTACCTTTTGCTCAATGGCAATAGCAGGGGCTATCCCCTTAATATAATCAACATCCGGCTTGTTCATCCGGCCTAAAAACTGGCGGGCGTATGATGAAAGGCTTTCCACATAGCGGCGCTGGCCTTCGGCATACAGGGTATCAAAAGCAAGCGATGACTTGCCCGAACCCGACATGCCGGTAACTACCACCAGCTTGTTTTTAGGAATGGCCACATCCATATTTTTAAGGTTGTGTACCCTTGCACCCTTTATAATAATATGTTTTTGAGGATCTTTATCTGCTTCTTTCATTGAGTTCATGGTTCATGGTTCATAGTTCATGGCAAAGTAAATTGCCCCGAAACATGAATAGCTTTGGGTTGTAATTACTGATTTATAGCCCATAGTAAGCCTTATCCGGCTATGAACTATGATCTATCAACCATGAACTACTCCCAAACTGCAAAAATCCTAAAATATTTAGCAGAATCCAAATGAGTTTGAGAAATGTATCTGGTTAATTGGCAATTTGTTGCAGACTTTGCATTGGGCTGACAATAACCGGTTTTGCAACAGCGCACACCATGTGTTTATTGTGTTGTAAAGTGTTAAAAAATGTTAAATATTCTGTCGTAGCGCTATGGTGGGAAATAATATTTGTTTTTTTGGTGATAATTTGTTTTATTTGGGATAACAATTTCTTAATCCCTAAAAGATAACGCTATAGATAGAACTCTACTTTAATAAAATATTTGATTAATTAAGTTTAGTAGTTTTTCTATGGATTTTCAATTGAAGAGTGACCAGGATCTAATCCATCTTTACATTGCGGGTGATGAAGGAGGGCTGGTAGAATTAATCCGCCGCTATCAATCAAAAATATATACTTCAGTTTATTTGCTTGTTAAAGACGAATATCTTGCCGAGGATATTTTCCAGGATACCTTTATTAAAGTAATAAATACTTTAAAAGCCGGGAAATATAACGAAGAAGGTAAATTTTTACCATGGGTAACACGGATTGCCCATAATTTGGTGATAGACCATTTCCGCCGCGAAAAACGCGCGCCGATGGTAAGCAACGGTGATGACTTTGATATTTTTGAAGTTTTGGGCAATTATGACGAAAGTACCGAAGACCGCATGGTTAGGGAACAAACTTATAAGGACCTAAAATCATTAATTCATCTATTACCTGCCGAGCAAAAGGAAGTATTAATTATGCGCCACTTTGGGGATATGAGCTTTAAAGAAATAGCTGATATTACCGATGTGAGCATTAATACTGCCCTTGGCCGCATGCGCTATGCCCTTAATAACCTGCGCAAAATGATGCAGAGTAAGGAATTGAGCTTGAAGAATTAGTTGTAGTCCGGAAAGACCGAAAGAGGAAGAAGGTACTTGTAAAAAATTTGTGACGCGAATTAGCTTTATTAAGGCTGGTTCGCGTTGTTTTTTTGCTAAAATTTAGTTTTTGAAGCTACGTCAAACCCTTTCTTTCGGACTTCCGATCTTTCCCGACTTTCGGACTTAAAAAAATTTCATTTAATTTTCATCTTGATAAAATATTATATTTAAGCTTTCGTTTAGTATCTGTAAACCAAAAAAAATTTATAAAGCTTATGGATGAAACTTTTACAACGACTTTAAATTTACTGACTGACAAAGCCATGGTGAATGAGGAATTGCAGGAGAACCTGGAAGGCGACGAATTAATGTTCTATCATTCTCTTCGTGCTGATCTGGACCTTTTGAAAAGAATCCCCAAAGTTCAAACTATTCACCACATTCTCGACCATTCAAAGAGCTTGCGTTAGTAGTACAATTTACCTAACTGGTTCACAGGTCATAGCTGTTTTATGATAAAACGGTCTATGATTTGTGAACCTTTCTATTTTTTTATTAGCTCACTTGTTCAATGGCTCATTAGTTCATTGGTGCAAAGTTCGGGAGGATGCGATTTGGAAATAGCTGGAAAATATTTATATTTTCTTTGGCATTTGCTATTAATTCAAGACTATTGCACAATAGTTTATTGAGATTAGGCCGTATGCAAATACCAATGAACCACTGAACCACTGAACCAATGACAAGGAAGGAACGTTATCATCATTTTGTAGAATATTTTTCAAAAAATCAACCCGATGCCGAAACCGAGTTGCATTATGGTAACTCCTTCCAGTTATTAATAGCAGTTATTCTTTCAGCACAATGTACTGATAAGCGAATAAACCAGGTAACACCTGCTTTATTTGAGCGCTTCCCAACACCGGAATCACTTGCCGCCTCTACGCCCGATGAGGTTTTTACCTATATCCGCAGCGTAAGCTATCCTAATAATAAAGCAAAGCATTTGGTAGGCATGGCTAAAATTTTGGTTGATGTTTTTAATAGCGAGGTGCCTTCGGGAATTGATGATCTGCAAAAAATGCCTGGCGTTGGTCGTAAAACAGCCAATGTTATTTCGTCCGTGGTTTTTGATGCCCCTGCAATTGCGGTGGATACCCACGTTTTCAGGGTGTCTGCGAGAATAGGCCTCACAAATAGTAAAGCCACCACTCCGCTTGCCGTTGAAAAACAACTGGTCCAATATTTACCGCAGGATACGCTTGGTATAGCACATCACTGGCTGATACTGCATGGCCGTTATATCTGTGTGGCCCGAAGTCCAAAATGCGGGATCTGCCCTATCAGCTGGTTTTGTAAATATTATGAGCAAACGCATACGGAATCAGCTTTATTAAAGGCAGAAGCATTGAAGCTGAAGAAAGCCAAAGACCAAAAGAAGAAGAACATCTTAAATAAAATAAGTAAAGAATTGAAGAAGAGAAGTGTTGATAAAGATATTTGATTGATACTGTTAAGTTAAGTAATTTTCATAAAAATAATAAATCGCTTGTCATTGCGAGGTACGAAGCAATCGCATACTTTACAGGGCCGTCGTGCATAGTTCGCGATTGCTTCGTACCTCGCAATGACAAGCGCAGAATAAATTACTAAAAATATTAGTAATTATAAATTATAAATATTACATTTGTATATACAATTTTTAACATGAGCAGCGCAGAGAAATTAAAAGCATTACAGCTAACCTTGGATAAGCTGGAAAAATCATACGGAAAAGGCACCATCATGAAGCTGGGCGATTCTGTTATTGAACCTACC
>JAQBOS010000312.1 GCA_028287925.1 Mucilaginibacter sp.
CAGTAATGATAATATGCAGGTGGAATTAAAAATAAACTATAAGAACGGCGCTGTAAAAATTGCCCCGCTCATCTTCATGGCTTTTGTAGAAAATGCCTTTAAGTATGTTTCAAGGGATGACAATGCCATCAATAGTATCAATATCGGGCTGACTGAAGAAGCGGGCAGGATTGATTTTACCTGTGATAATTCTTATGATGAAGCAGAAACTTCATCGGGCGGGATAGGCCTGAATAATGCCGTCAGACGGCTGGAGCTATTGTATAAGGGCCGTTATCAGCTTGATATTAAAAAAGAACAAAACATTTATCAGGTTCATTTATCGCTTACAACATGAAAAAACTCAGCTGTATAATTGTTGATGATGAACCGGTTGCGCGAAAAATATTGCACGAATTTGTGGAACAGGTGCCGTTTATGGACTTGCAGGGGAAATTTGAGAACGCGACGAAGACAGAAGCATTTCTGAAGAGTAATACTACCGACATTATATTCCTTGACATCGAGATGCCAAGGGTTTCGGGCCTGCAGCTATTGCAAAAAATGAACATCGAATCGATGGTAATACTGACGACCGCTTTCCCCCAATATGCCCTTGAGGGTTATGAGCTGGATATCATCGATTATCTTTTAAAACCTTTTGCTTTTAGCCGGTTCCTTAAAGCTGTACAAAAAGCAAAGGATTACCATCAGATGAAACATATGGCAACAACCACCTTGCAGCCTTCGTACATCTTTATTAAAAGCGAAAAAAGAATTGAGAAAGTTGAGCTAAAGGATATTCTTTATGCCGAAAGTGTGGGCAATTATGTGTGTGTTTATACTGAAAGTAAAAAGATCCTTGCTTATCTTACCATGAAAAGCCTGGAATGTCAGTTGCCATTTGACGAATTTATTAAGATCCATCAATCTTACCTGGTGAATTGTTCAAAAATTGATGCGATAGAAGGTAACGAAGTTAAGATTGGAAGCAGGCCGTTGCCAATAAGCCGTAATTACAGGGAAATGGTGATGAAGATTGTACACCAGCGATTATTAAGAAGATAATAAACCGGTCACAGATCAGGTGTTTTCGTTCAATTCATCCTATTCACCACAGGCTTAATCCCTGATTGATTAAGCAAAATCAGCTGCTCAAATCACATGTAGTGCAGTTGTAGGGTGTTTAAATTATAAAAAAACAAATATTTTCTCTTACCTTGCTGCTGCAATTTATACAACTCTGAATTAATATTAATCGAGCCGCGTGTTATAACACAACGGCAATATGATGTTTGCTATCGGATAAGCCCGACACTATCCCGTTAGCATAATAGCATACATATTTGCCTGGCGTCGTTTTCAATAGTTATAAAAATATGAAACTGTTAGTTTATTTAACTTAACAGATCAAAATATTAAAACCTCTGTCCGGTTTCTGCCGGATCGACTTATTTGTTTATATATATTTTTTACCTAATGAAGCTTACAAACAGCCCTCGAAACGCTATAACTAATGCATTACGTTATTTTCATTCACATTCATTAAAGTTTATTATTGCAGGGGCATTGCTCATATTAATGGGTTTTTCGTTGAATAATACCCGCTTAAGTGCTGATGCAGATAATGGAGGCCTTTTTTTACCCGATGGTTTCAAGGCGCTGGTTGTTGTTGATAGCTTAAAGGGGCAGGCCAGGCATATAGCTGTTAATTCAAACGGCGATATTTATGTAAAAGCCAGGAACCATTATTCAAATGGCGGCTATGGTAATATTGCACTCAGGGACACCAATGGCGATGGTAAAGCTGATATTATAACCCCCTTCGGCAAATATGATGGCCATACTTACGGGACGGCTATGCGGGTCCACGATGGCTACCTGTACTTCAGCTCGGAACTGATGGTTTACAGGATGAAGCTGAAACGCGGGCAATTAGTTCCGGATAGCAAGATGGATACGGTTGTTATTGATAACCCGCCTTATCATGAACACCAGACCAAGCCGATTGCGTTTGATAATAAAGGGCACATTTTTGTGGGCTGGGGCGCGGGATCAAACGCGGGGCAGGAAAAAAATCGCTTACCGGGCTCTCCCGGTGTTGGAGACCCGGCTTCGCCCGGTAAAGGGAATCCCTGGTTAATAGACCATGGCGGCATCTGGATGTTTGATGTCAATAAAAGCAGTCAGCATCAATTGGATGGCGTAAGATATGCAACTGGGTTGAGAAGCCTCGTTGCTATGGATTGGGATCCGAAGAGTAAGTCGCTTTATACGGTTAGTCATGGTCGCGATGATCTCCGCATGCTTTGGCCAGATCTTTATTCACCTTGGCAAAGCGCGATGCAACCCGCCGAAGAGTTTTTTAAGGTAAATGAAGGTCTTGATGGCGGCTGGCCTTATTATTATTATGACCAGATCAAAGATAAAAAGCTGCTTAACCCCGAGTTTGGCGGCGACGGAGCAAAAGAAGGCGACGGAGCAAAGCTAACCAAACCAATACTGGCCTGTCCCGCACATTTTGCGCCCAATGACCTGTTGTTTTATAAAGGGAAGCAATTCCCGGCCCATTATAAAAACGGCGCTTTTGTGGCTTTTCATGGTTCTACCGACCGTGCGCCTTATCCGCAGGCTGGCTATATTATTGCATTTGTTCCGTTTAAAGATGGCAAGCCTTCAGGCCCCTGGGAAGTGTTTGCAGATGGCTTTGCCGGAGTTGAACCTATTGTAAATGTAAGTAATGCCGTGTATCGCCCGATGGGTTTGGCCGAAGGCCCCGATGGCTCTTTGTATGTAAGCGATACAGAAAAAGGAAAGATCTGGCGGATCATGTATAAAGGCGAGAAAAAAGCTTTTGGACCGGACCAGCTGGCAGCTATGGAAAAACGTAAGATGACGGCATCCAATATCAAAACACCCGATGAGATCAAAGACAACCTGTTTAAAGACCTGCCAACAACATCGGCAGTATACAGTACTTATTGTGTGGCATGTCATCAAAATGATGGTAAGGGCGATGGAAACCGTTTCCCCCCCCTGGCGCAATCGGAATGGGTAAATTACAATACAAACAGGCTGATAAACGTGGTGCTTAATGGCCTTAAGGGCCCCGTACAGGTAAAAGGCCTTTCATATAACGAGGTAATGCCCGGACACGGCAGCTTTTTAACAGACGACCAGATAGCCGAAGTGCTCACCTATATACAGTCGAATTTTAATAATATACCTGAAATTGTGACACCGGCGCAAGTTAGTGCAGTAAGAAAAAAGACATCAAACCAAATCCATGATTAAATCACTTTTTTATTCAACCGTGAAATCCGGGTGGTTATTACTACCTGCAATGTTTATCGCAATAAATTCAAATGCGCAATCTGCAGATACCGCACTTTTTAAGTCGTCGCTGTTTACGCCCATTAAAAGCTTTACCACCGGGGTAGAGGGGCCCGCAGTCGATAAGGATGGCAATGTTTACGCTGTTAACTTTGATCATGATGGCACCATTGGCAAGATGACGCCCGATGGAAAAACCAGCATATTTATTGAATTACCTAAAGGAAGTGTTGGTAACGGGATCAGGTTTGACAGTCATGGTAATATGTTCATTGCCGATTATACAGGGCACAATATCATTAAGGTTGATATGGTTACCAAACAGCAGCGTGTTTTTGCCCATGAGGATGGAATGAGCCAGCCAAATGATATTGCCATTGATAATAAAGACAGAATGTATGCCAGCGACCCAAACTGGAAGGCCGGAACCGGTAAGATCTGGCGTATTGACACAGATGGTAAAGTAACACTTTTAGACACCATGGCCACCGTTAACGGAATTGATGTAAGCCCCGATAATCATACCTTGTATGTAAATGAAAAACGTAAAATATGGGCTTATGACCTTTCATCCAAAGGCAAAATAAGCCATAAAAGGTTGGTGATAGAATTTACGGATTTTGGAATGGATGGATTAAGGTGCGATATAAAGGGTAACATTTACCAGGCGCGGTTTGGCAAAGGAACAGTGGCCAAAGTATCGCCTGAAGGAAAGATCCTGGAAGAAATAGTACTTACCGGTAAGCGGCCAACGAATGTTGCCTTTGGCGGCCCCGACGGCAGGACCATATACGTTACCTTACAGGACCAGGGCAACCTGGAAACTTTCAGGGTTGATGATCCCGGTCGTGAATGGAAGATGGCTAAAGAACAGAAATTATAATATGAAGATCAAAAAATTAATAACAGCCGTTTTATGCATTACATTTATTGCATTCATCGGTCATGCATCGGCCCAGGTAAAGAAAAAAGCCATCGTAAAGAAGAAGGCGCCTGTCGCGGTAGCTAAAACAACACCTCCGCCACCGTTTGCCACAGCGCCGGAAATTGAAGATGGTAAAGCCCTTGTTTCTAAATCCGACTGCCTTGCGTGTCATAAAATAGATAGCAAGCTGGTAGGTCCTGCCTATCTCGCCATTGCCGAAAAGTACCCGCAGGATCAGAACACTGTAAATATGCTTTCGCAAAAAGTAATTAGTGGCGGCAGCGGTGTTTGGGGACCCGTTCCAATGGCTCCTCATCCGGTAATTACCCTGGCTGAGGCTAATAAAATGGTAAAATATATTCTTACATTAAACTCGAAAAATACTCCCGTCGTCTCAAAATTAGGATGAATAGCAATCGAAAATAAACAATATACAAACGCTCTCTAAAACTTAAAACAACATGGAAAAAA
>JAQBOS010000479.1 GCA_028287925.1 Mucilaginibacter sp.
GTACTCCTGACCACATAAGGCAATTTATGACGGCCTTGGTTGAACCTGGCTTTGATGACATTATTTTCGATCCTGCATGTGGCACAGCCGGATTTTTATTTGATGCATTCGAGTTTGTAATGCGTCGCGTTGACCCTGACCGCGAATGGCCTGGTGAAAAAGCAAATTCCGAATTGTCCGAATGGTTTGATAAATACTTTAAGTCCAATCAAATAGATTTTCCAAATATAGAACAAACCTCTCGATTTTACAGAAATGGTGTTGCTGGTGTTGAATATTTGGGGATGATCCGCAAAATGGCAGCGATTAATTTCTACATCCGTGGATTGAACCCTGCAAATATTGAACAAGGAGATTCTCTGGCCAAATATAGCGCTGTCACTGATCATGAAAGCAAATCTATAATTTTGGCAAACCCGCCGTTTGGTGCTGAGAGGGATCAGGAATCATACCCTGACATATGGCAGGAATACAGCAAAGAATCAGAAACCACCATTCTATTTGTAAAGCTAATGTTTGAAATGCTTAAGCAAAATGGTAAATGCGCGGTGATCGTTTCAGAAGGTTTTCATACTTGGGACCAATTCAGCGCAAAAGCATTACGAAGAATACTGTTAGAAGAAGCACAATTAAAGGCCATTATTTCATTACCCCAGGGTTTATTTATAAGTAAAAGCGGACAAGGACCAAAAACATCTATTTTACTTTTTGAAAAAGGTGGTAAAACCGATTGGACATGGTTTTATAAAGTTACCAATGATGGTTATACTATGGGGACAAACCGAAAAGAACAAAAAGGGAATCAGTTAGTGGAGTGTCTAACTTTATACCATGAGTTTGTGAAACATGGAAAGAAGCCACCTGAAACCAAAAACCAGTTTTGTATTAATAGTGAATGGATTAAAACTCTTGATCCAAGAATAAAAGAAAAGATAAAGACGGAAATTCGTTCCGACTTAGGAATTAAAGGTAAAATTGAACGAACAAAAAAGGAAGCTAATCTTGAAAAAAAGGTAAGGGCAAATAAAGCAACGAAATCAGATAAACAAAATGAGTTAAAGATATTTGACCAGGTGCTTGAAAATCGCATACAAAACGAAATTGCAAAACGGATTGACAAAGCTCACAATTATTCTCTCAATCTTGCTAATTATAAAAGCACAGTTAGCAATAGTCAAATTATAGAATGGAAAGAGGCACTAAATCATATTCATCCAAATGGAGCAACAACATTATATGATATTTATAAAAAGCTGATTAACGGTAAACCATAAAATATTTTACCCTATTTACTTAAACTAAATCCAACAAACGCTTTAGAAGCAGATATTGCTAGAGAGTACGTAAGCAATCTAGATGGTGATATAATTATTAAGCAAAATGAATTAAATAAAATAAAGGACATTTTAAAAGGTGATGCCAAATATCCAATGGTGAAGCTAAAGGAATATTTGATTTTGAACGAGACTAAAGTAAAGCCTTCAAAAACTCCCAATATCAATTACAAAGTATTGGGTGTTAATAACGAAGTGGGAGTATTCATAAACGAATCGTTAAATGCTGAAGAAACTAATCAAAGTTACTTTATTGTAAAAAAAAATGAAATTTGCTACAATCCTTACAGAATAAACGTTGGCAGCATTGGACTAAATATGTTTGACTATAACAACCAAATCGTAAGCGGTGCTTATATCGTTTTTGCTTGTTATGAAGATAGACTAAATCCAAAATATTTGGAAGCGCTATTCAAAAGCAAGATTTTTTTAAGGTATGTAAACGAGAAAGCAAATGGTGGGGTCAGAATGAACTTTACATTTGAACATATAGAAAAATGGGAAATACCGCTGCCTACTATCGATGAACAAAAAGAAATTGTTACTCAATTAGAAAAGCACAAAACAGTCATTAAAGGCGTCGATAGTGTGTTGAAGAATTGGGATGTTGACGACTTTCTTGATTTGACCGCGAGTGAAGAAGCAATTGGTAATATTGCTAAAGTTGACGGTCAAATGGTCAAAGACGAAAATCTTCTGGCTATGAAAGAAGAACTATATGTTGGTGGAGAAAACATTGAAACCGGAACAGGTCGTTTAGTGGGTTTAAAAACTGTCTGCGACAACGGTATTGTTGGCCCATCTTACATTTTCAAAAGCGGACAAATTATTTATAGTAAAGTTCGTCCCAACCTGCGCAAAGGTTTTTATTCAACTTTTAAAGGGATTTGCAGTTCGGATATTTATCCATTAACCATTTTTAATAAAAATGTCCTTCCTGAATACTTTGCTACTATCTTACAATCAAAATATTTCGCGAGTAAGACACAAGTTTTTCAGGACAGAGCAGGGATGCCTAAAATTAATAGGGAGCAACTGTATACTGTAAATGTTGCTATACCAAGTAAAAATATCCAGCGGCAAATTTTAATTGAATTAAATACCCAAATAGAAATTTTAGAAGGCTTGAGGAAAATACAAGCCCAGGCAAAAAAGAGAATCAGAATGATATTGACAGATATTTGGGGATTGGGACTTATCGAAGAGAAACAGGAGGATTAGGTAAATGAGTAAGAAAATCAATGAGGCCACATCTACGGATTTACCAGTTATTCTCAAGCTCATCAACGAATATGGATGGAAAATAGAAGATACTTTGTTGTACCAACAAATCTATGAGATCACAGAATACTTAGCGAAAGACTATCCCAACTTTAAAAATATTCGCCCCGATATAGTGTTGCAGGATTTGAATGGCGAAATAATGGCAGTAGTTGAAAATAATTTGGATAAAGAAAATAAAGATCTTTTAAAACTGCGGACTGTTATTACCCAATTACTTAAACCTCGTTTTCTTTATGCCTGTAGTTCCGAACGTATCTTATTTTATGATAATGCTTGGAAAGGACTAGACGCGGGAGAATTTAAACAAGTTAATGGCTTCATGACCCTAGAAGAAATGAAGCTCAAAATTGAGCAACAGAAAAAAATTGTGTCCAATCGCGAAATCACAATTGACACCACGATTGCCGGTGGTTTTGATCCAATTGTAGGTAAAGAGAGATACTATCAATTGCAATGCATAAGAACCGTAGTTGAAAGTTACAAAGCAGGTAAACAAAAAATGCTGGTGCACATGGCAACAGGTCTGGGCAAAACCAGAACCGCTGTTGCATTAGTTAAAACATTACTCAGCCATAGTTTAGCAAAACGTATTCTATTTGTAGTAGACAGAAGAATGCTAGCTAAACAATCTGTTGATGATGGGTTCGCGTTAATAAGTAAAGAATACCCCAGCAGCTGGATTACAACTTCAAATTTCAAATCAAGAAAACATGCCAATATACACGTTATAGTTATCGACACTTTGGAATTAATCCACAGCGATTTACCTGCAACCTTTTACGATTTAATTATTGTTGACGAATGTCATAGAAGTATTAATGTAAATAGAAAGCTAATTTTCGACCATTTCCTTTGTCCACGTGTTGGCTTAACTGCTACGCCCAGAATTGCCGTGCCTAAAAATGGAGCGGTAGTTGACGAAGAAGACTTGGCAATTATTGATACTTATAAATTATTCGGTTGTGAAACAGGCGAACCTGATTTTCAATTTAATATGGAAAGAGGTATTGATGAGGGTTTCCTTGCACCATATAAGCCCATTGAGCTTAAATCATCTTTAATAAATGAAGCGGAACAGATTGGAATTAGCTTTGATCATGTTTTTGAGCCCGAAGGAAAATATGAAATCACATTAGGAGCGGCGAAAACATTAAAACTTGAACAATTAAATCGCAAATTTATTGCAGAAGAGAATTGTCTCCGTATTGCAGAAGAGATTAAAAAAAACACGCAATATGGTGAAAAAGTGATCTTATTTGGCGTAAGTCAAGCCCATTGTATTGAACTTGCCAGAGCTATAAATAAAGTTTTCGAAAATGACAATGCAGAGAAACCCTACTATGCTGAAGCAGTTATTTCTGAGAATAATGAATTAAACGAAACCCTTAAAGCATGGTTTAAAAAACCGTATCAAAAACCATATATAGTCACTTCAGTTGATATTTTAAGCACCGGGGTCGATATTCCGTGCGTTCGGTACATAGCTTTTGCCTCTTTAACCAAATCAATAGGAAAATATATTCAAATGATTGGTCGAGGAACGAGACTTGATCCCAAAACGGGCAAATTTAGCTTTACAGTTCTTGATTTCGTTGGTTTGTGTCAACGTATGGAAGACAATGGAAAGGGCACTTTAAAAGAAAATAAGAAAATAGTGAAGCCCGGTGGACAAAGATTTCAGTCAGTGGGGGTTTCACAACCTAAAGGCGATTATTTTTTGATTGATAATCCTGATCCTGCTAATTTAATTCAGAGAGTTGAAATTCATGGCGATTCAATCATAGTAAAAGACAATATTCCGATTGAAGAGGCTAAAAGGATTTTTGAAGAGGAATTAAAGAAATCGCAAGAACCGGTAATGACCGATTTAAAGGCTAAGGCAGACCAAGCTGATTATCAACCGACTGATGAGGAAATTGAAAAGTTACTCGAGTGGTTAAGCAAACCTAACACATTTTTAGACGAAGGACACTTACAGAAAATGTACGACTACCCCGAAGGTTCTGCTTGGGATTTCTTATTACACGCTTTAGGTAAAAAGAAAATTCCAACTCCAAAAGAGCGAATTGAGAAAAACTATTTATCCTATATTCACACTTACGATTTTACGGACGAACAAATTGTGGTTTTGAAAAAAATCAAAGATGTTTTTGCATCTAACATTGCTTCAAAACGGATAATTGAAGAAAAGGATATTTTTGGTAATCCTATCTATGAAAAGCTAATTGGGACATATAGTTCAGTAAATGAAAAGTTTAACGGGAAATTCAATCTCGTCCTAAAGAATTTAAAGAATACGTTTGAAACCAGAGTTTAATCATCCCTCTGCCGAAAGGATGGAGCCATGCAACAACAAGGAATGCTATGCATATTCCCCCGCTACCGCAACGGTCCTCCCTTGTGGTCCGCGTTCTGGTAGCTATAATGCTATGTTGAATAAAGGTTAGGGTAACATCTGTCCGCTACAACACCATCCCCTAACCGAACGAACACCTGTTCAGCACCCTAAGCATCCCATCAAATTTTTCAATACATTTACCTCTTAACCCCCCACTTCCACAACCAACACCCCCCATGGATGAATCCATAATTTCAAACTTCGATAGCGCCTATTACAACCGGGCGATATGCGGTGCCGTTGTGTTTTTAGTGTTCACCGGGAGAATGCTGTATGTTTGCCTGTTGGGTAACCCGGCAACCCCCATGGCGGCTTATATAATTACGCTGCTTTTGTTTGGCGTGCTTTGGGTTTATTATTATTTCTTTTCAAAATCGTGGAAAAGGATCACGGTAACCGCCACCGAAATAATTGTGTATGATGTTGTTTTTAAAAAGCAGGTAACTATTCCTTATGCGGAGATCACCAGGGTTGGCACCTACAGAACGCGAAAAGGTTTTTCTCAAAGTTTTGCTATTGAGTTTAAAGATGATCAGTAGGTAGCCTTTAATGAAGCATGGTACGACAATTACAACAAGCTAACTATGGCAATTTACTACCACAAATACGGCCCGGGCCATGGCCGCGACAGGTACCTGGAACGGAGGGGGAAGCAGGCATAAGCCGGGAATGTATATGCTACCGCAAGACATTTTTTAGCTGCTGTAAGACGGAGTTTGTGGCCCGCCGAAAAGTAGTCCACATGCTAGCCAACAGAACAGTACCTGATTAAATAATATTCCTCACATGGAATGTGACTAATTGCTCAATGCGCTGGGCATCGCCATTTAGGCCGGTGTCCCTGCCACAATATGTTCTGAATACTCTTTACTATTTCGCCTTTGTTGCTCATTATAGTTTTTTATTTTTCAATTGCGCCAGCTCTGCATTTAATTCTGCTATCAACTCCTTTTCCGTTGGCAGGTAGAGTTTGTATTTGGAAGCAAATATTTGTTTACTCTCCTTAAGCACCGAGTACTTAACTATGGTTTCATTTTTCTCGGTACATAAAATAAGCCCGATGGTTGGGTTGTCCGACTCCTGTTTTATTTGGTCTTCATAGTAACGCACATACAGATCCATTTGGCCTATATCCTGGTGAGATAGCTTACCAACTTTCAGATCAACCAAAATGAAACATTTTAAAATGTAGTTGTAAAATACCAGGTCGATATAAAAATGTTCATTATCGGCCGAGATGCGTTTTTGCCGGGCAACAAAACAGAAGCCTTTGCCTAATTCCAGCAAGAATAATTGAAGCTTATTAAGCAGCTCCGTTTCCAGTTCTCTTTCGTACAATGTGGCATTAGGCTGTAATTGTAAAAACTCAAGAATGTAAGGGTCTTTTACAAAATCAAGAATAGTAGGCTGGTCCTGCCGGTTTTCTTTTTCTGAATTTGCAATGAGAGGCTGTTTGTCTTTGGATGAAAGCAGCCTTTGAAAATACAGGGAGTTGATTTGCCGTTCTAACGTACGGGTGCTCCAGTTTTGTTCGGCAGCCTCGTTCATGTAGTATTTCCGGGCTGCTTCGTCTTCTACCCGCATCAGTAAACGATAATGTGTCCAACTCAATTCCCGACGCATTGCGTCGGGAATTGAAATCTGATTTTGAGGCAACGTTGTTTCTTCTTCCAAAATCCGACGCACAGCGTCGGGTTTTGGACGGTTAGAAAACACAAGGTAAAATTTTCTAAAATACTCAATGTTAGATACCGTAAATCCTTTACCAAAATCAGCTGTAAGCTTTTTGGAGAGTTCTTTTAACACGGCTTGCCCATAACCAGCCCTTTCATTGCCGTGCTGTTCTTCCTCTACAATTCTCTTCCCAATTTCCCAATAAGCTATTACCATCGAAAAATTGACCGCCCTTACGGCATTACTCCTTGCCTGCTCTAATATGCTTTTAATATCAGCATATAGCCCGCTTTTACCTATTTCCATATTTATGCTCTAACTGAATGCTTATTGTCCTTCGCTTCAATTATTGCAATGGGAATATTGGGCTTATAATAGAGAATATAATCGGCTCTTTTCCGTTTTCCTCTTGCAGTTAGTTTACCGCGGACATGTATTTTACTATCTGTAAAAGAAACCTCATCTAAAAGCCGTGTAAGTGTATTCCATCCTGACTGTTCAACAGCTGGCGTTATAAACTTTGTACAAATATCAAGCTCTGATAAGGTCTTTTTATCCATTGCAATGAATTAGGGTTTCTGGTATTTACAAATCTAATCTTTTTGTTAACATAGAACATATCATTATATTCTTCCCCCAAACCCCTACCTTTACCCCAAACAAAGACCCACGGAATCATTAACCTATTTTTACGAGCATATTAACCGCTACGCCATAGTGGTAAAGCCAAAACAGCCCCTGCTTAACTGGATCAATGCCCTGTACCCGGATCTGCCGGAAGATGGTACAGAAACAACCGTGTGCCTGGTTAAGGAACGTGATGCTGATGCCGCCACAGAAAAATGGCTGAAGAAGAACTTCAACGATATTTTTGAAAATGAGCTGAATGACCGCCATACGGATGAAAACGATTGGCCGCAAAATCGCACCTATAAACTATTTACGGAATGGTTTGATACCGGCATCCACACCACCGTGCTTGATATGGAAGAGTCGGTTATAAAAAAGTATTAGGCGGGTACAAAAATCGGAATTTCAGATTTTCTGTAGCAGTTGTTCGGAATTTCCGAACAACTGGATCTTCCACCTCACTTCCCTGCTACCGCAAGCATATTTTCCTCCGCCGCAAAGCCCCCGCACCCCCAATTCAAATCCCCTCTAAATTAAATTCCCGAAAACCCTATTTTTGCGTTTTAAATATTTTAAGTGGGAAAAGATAAATTAAGGCGCTTTGCGGAGATCGATACTTTCAGCAACGTTTTACAGTTAGATGCCGGCAAGCCTTTTAAAGGGCAATGGAACACCGGCTTTTTTAAAAACAGCAACCCGGTTGTGCTCGAGCTGGCCTGTGGTAAAGGCGAATACACGGTTAACCTGGCTACCCTGTTCCCCGGTAAAAACTTTATCGGGATTGATTATAAAGGGAACCGCATCTGGCGTGGCGCCAAAACAGCGCTGGAAGACGGGGTTGGCAATGTCGGCTTTTTACGCATCCAGATTGAAACGCTGATAGAATACTTTGCCCCCGGCGAGGTGGACGAGATCTGGATCACCTTCCCCGATCCGCAGCCGCAGCTGAGCCGCGAGAAGAAACGGCTTACCTCAACCCGCTTTTTGGATATGTACCGCGTAATATTAAAACCGGGCGGCTTTGTAAACCTCAAAACCGATAACGACGACCTGCATGCCTATACGGTCGAAAAGATTGCCGGCACCAGCTTAAACCTGCATGTAAGAACCGAAGATCTTTATCATTCGGAACATGCCAATGAAGTGCTCAGCATCAAAACCTATTACGAGAAAAAATATTTGAAGTATAATAAAAACATTAACTATTTGAAGTTCTCTTTTTAGTGGTAGTGGGTGGTTGGAAGGGGCAGTGGCATAGTGCATTGGCGTAAATGTCGCGCGAAGAGTTTACTCACCCGGTCATTGCTTCGCTCGACCTGCCCTCTCTTCCGCAAGCGGGAAAAAGGGCTAAAAAATCTTTTTATTTTCCTTTTTCCCCACCTCTTTCCGTCGCAGACGAAGAGAGGTCGACCAGCGAAGCGTCGTCGGGTGAGTCAACTGTACGCCATGCATTTACGTTAATGTCGCGTGCAGATTTTACTCACCCGGTCAACGCTTCTGGACCTGCCCTCTCTTCCGCAAGCGGGAAAGAGGGCTGAGGAAGTTCCTGGATTTAATTACATAATCACAAACTATAAAAAAATATAAAACTTTCACATTAGGCAAACAGCGCAAGAAACGGGTTCCCTCGTCTATGCAAAGCCGGTAATTTTGTTGTATTAAATCACAACATTAATTATCTATATCATGCATATTACAAGCGAACCTTCGATTTTATATTTCGGGACTCCGGTAGTTCTTATCGGCACAAAAAATGAAAATGGAACTGATAACCTGGCGCCCATGTCGTCCATCTTCTGGCTGGGATGGCGTTGTGTAATTGGTTTGGCTGCGGCCTCCAAAACAACACAAAACCTAATGCGCAACAGGCAATGTGTTTTAAATTTACCATCGGTAAATGAGGTGGCGGCCGTAAACCGGTTAGCAAAAACCACCGGATCGAACCCTGTTCCAGATGGCAAATTATTAAGAGGATACCGGTACGAAGAGGATAAATTTTTAATAGCCGGATTAACCAAACAGGATGCGGAAACAGTAAACGCACCCCGGATAAAAGAATGCCCGGTGCAAATGGAAGCCGTGGTTGAGGCCGTGCATGGTTTAGCCGAAGGCGATGCCGACCAGCGCGGTAAAATTGTAACATTTGAACTACGCATTCAAAAAGTTTACCTGGAGGAATCTATCCTGATGGATGGAGAAGCCAACCGGGTTGATCCGGATAAATGGAAGCCGTTAATTATGAGCTTTCAGCAGTTTTATAGCCTGGGCGATAAGGTTCATACATCAACCCTTGGCGAGATCCCGGAGCGGTTATATAATACTTTGGATAGGGAAAGGGCGATTAAAAGTTATGAATTGAGCGAGGAATTGGCAAGCTGATATTTTTGTCCTTTTGACTAAAAAATAAAATCATTGTCATTGCGAGGTACGAAGCAATCGCGAA
>JAQBOS010000493.1 GCA_028287925.1 Mucilaginibacter sp.
CAACCCAATTCTGAATTCAGGCTTGATAATATTTTGCAATCAACCGCTATTGGGATTGGCACCGGTTTGCGGTTTGAC
The DNA here is from genome assembly GCA_028287925.1 of Mucilaginibacter sp. Lineage (GTDB taxonomy): Bacteria > Bacteroidota > Bacteroidia > Sphingobacteriales > Sphingobacteriaceae > Mucilaginibacter. The sequence continues at coordinate 79 of JAQBOS010000493.1, forward strand.
CTGGCCTTCTTTGTATTCAGGCTTGATGCTGCATTCAAATTTAAAGATCCCCAATTCTCAGGTTCTAACTCATGGGTGCTGATCAATCACTTTGACGAACTCTTTAAATCCGGCGCATTTAAAGCCAACTACAAAGCAACCAACAGCGGCGATACTTATAACTTTATGCAGCTTAACTTTGGCGTTGGGATGCCGTTTTAATCATTAAGGCCGTTTACTAATTTATTTATAGGCGATTCTATGCTTTCTTTAGTTCTTCGCCTTCATCCTGAACTCTTTTAAACTCATCAACCAGTACTTCCCGTTCTTTTTTCATATTCTCAATTTTAATTGAAAGCTCTTTTATTGCTATAACTATTTCATGCAGGCGGGTTAGCTTAGTCGTATCTTCTTTCATTGTAAGTATCAGCTAAAAACTAAATATAACATTTTTGTTACACTAATTATTATGTCTGATCAAATACTTGAACATCAGTTGGTTAATTTTGTTTGAAGCTGTATGGCGATAAGGCAGATTATGACATAAGACAGGTGTCACAGACTCTGACTGCGGAGTTTGATACCTGTTAGATTCCCCAAAATATACAATCCTTACGTCGGGTTCAAAAAAACATCTGTCTAACTCTCTTCGCATTACTATTATCTTAAATCATCTAATAAAAATTATTCCTGGGTTAACCTGGCGACAATCAAATAATTACTAATTCACCAAATCACCAATTAATTTCTACATTTATAACAATGAAAAACAAATACCTCAATCTGCTTTTTAAAGTTATTTGTATAACGTTGGTAGCCTCATTTATGGCTGCCTGTAAGCGTGAGCTTATACCTAACCAGGTAACACACGATACTACTACAACTATTATTGATACTACAGGCCACGGCGGCACAACTGTTAAGGATACTTTACCTTCGTTTTATAGCCCGGCTGGTGTAGCTGTTGATGCTGCGGGGAATATTTATGTGGCCGATTACGGCAATAACCTGATCCGCAAAATAAGTGCTACGGGGCTGGTAAGCACCCTCGCCGGCAACGGATCGCAGGGATTGATAAATGCTCCCGGGCTTTTAGCATCATTTAACCAGCCAACGGGTATAGCCGTTGATGCAGCCGGTAATGTTTATGTTGGCGATGCGGGTAATGACCGGATCCGTAAAATTACCCCCGCAGGTGCGGTAAGTACCCTGGCCGGCAGCGATAGCACAGGCTATGCCGATGGCGCAGATTCTACAGCATCATTTTTTCACCCGGAGGGCATTACGCTTGATGCAGCCGGTAATGTATATGTGGCTGATGCCGGTAATAACCTGATCCGCAAAGTTGCACCTAACGGAACGGTTAGTACCCTTGCCGGCAACGGTACCAATGTTGGGGAGACAAATATATTCAGTAACCCTACAGGTGTGGCGGCAGATGCAGCCGGAAATGTTTTTGTAGCCAATTACATCGATAACAACATATTAAAAGTAAGTACGGCAGGAGTAATAAGCGTCGTAGCAGGCAGCGGTGCTACAGGTGCCGCCAATGGTTCGGGCAGCTCAGCTACTTTTTATTTTCCCAACAGCGTAGCCGTTGATGCCGCAAATAACGTTTACGTAGCTGATGGCATAAATAACCTGATCCGCAAAATTACCCCCGACGGTACAGTTAGCACCCTTGCGGGAAGTGGCAACGCCGGAGCTGCCGACAGTACCGGAACAGCCGCCTCATTTGATGGCCCGGCAGGTTTAGCGGTTGATGCAGCAGGTAATGTATACGTTGCCGATTCAAACAATAACCTTATCCGTAAAATAACCCCGGCGGGTGTAGTAACCACTGTGGCGGGTAACGGCCTGTCGGGTGCTAAGAACGGACAGGCGGTAGCAAGGCGGAATACAAAGAGTATAAAAGCTGCTACAAATAAGAAATTGCCTGTTTTTTACAGGAAGAAGTAGATGGATGTGCAAATGTGCGGATATGCAGATGTGCGAATGTTTTGATTTTTTTCAAGACAATTCAATAACAAATATGAAGGCTGTTCTGTTTTTTGTTTGAACCATGATTCGCATGATTAAAGGATTTCCTGATTATAAACCACTGATATCTTAGAAATCTTTTAAATCCTTTAATCCCGGTTCCGGTTCACCCCTAAAATATTCCCTTCAGCCCGTCAATTATACTTTGGAAAAATGTTGGGATGCTAAGGTTATTGTGATAATTAAAGTACATAAAAATACAGAAGATGATAATGGCTATAATGATGAACCTTTTAAACATGTAGGCCAGCAAAACAAGTCCGCAGGGAATGGCCAGTAATAGGATCCAGCTAATGTGCAACGGGCTTAGCTTATCATCGTGCTTATAGATGTAATAAAGTATGCTATGCGTGCCTTTATCGTTCTGGTGCCTGGCATATAAAAATGTCGACTTATCTATTTTGTGCCTGTAAAATGCGGTGCCTTTATCAAAGGTAAGCTGTTCTTCAAAACCATTCATGGTAAAAGTAAAAACGCCATTTACATTTTCCTGGATCACGTTTGCCGTATCAGTTGCTATAACGGCAACCTCATTTTTTGCAAAAGGATTTTCTTTAACTAAAAAATGATTGATAGCAATTGTATCGGCAAAAGTAAAGCTTGCCGAAATTGTTAACAGGCAAAAGACAAGTAATAGCTTCTTCATTATCATACAGCAATTGTGTGCTATAAAAATAGCATTTTTTTTAAGCTGCCGGTTTAATAAATATATACTTAAATTAACGAGAGTTCGATATAAGGCTGACGTTATAGTTTCTGACTGTCAGCCACTTACAGTTATTCATTCGCTGGTAAAAACTGAAGCTTCTGATAATCAGTATGTTCCACTTTGTTCCAGGTGTTCAGCTTGTAAAAATGGAACGCTTTGCCGGCGTGGATCCACAAACTTGCGCTTCGCCTCATCTAAAGCTACGGCTGCACGCGATAGGAGAAGGGTTTGAGGTGAGGTGACCGTTTGCTTATGTCGAACTCACGTTAAATTAAGCAGGCTTGCTGGTTACCCCGATTTTTTGAGGATGAGGCTGTGTTTATCTGTTAGCTTAACAATAGTTGTTTTTATCTGTTTTTATTAAATAATATATGATTAAACTATTTCATAATTATATATCTAAGTATAGCAAACAATGTTTAGCATTGAATGTAATTAGCTTAGCCAATTGAGCCGCCGGTATTTAGTTATATATGAACGATTTGAGTATTATTTTGGGTGATAATCGCCCGGACCTTATAAAAGAAGAAACACTACCATCATTATTTAGTAAAGCGGCGAGTGAATTTGCAGATAAAACCGCACTTATTTTTCATGATGAAACATTGACCTATGCCGGACTAAACCGTTGGAGCGATGAAGTTGCCCTGCAACTTTCAAAAAAAGGAATAAAACGCGGCGATAAGGTCGGCGTTTGGTGGCAGCGGGGCCTGCCGCTGCATGTAATTATATTGGGAATAGTTAAAGCCGGTGCAGCCTATGTGCCCGTAGACAGGGAAATTCCGGCCGAGCGGGTTGAAGTGATCATGCAGGAGGTTGGGGCAGCAGCCTGCTATTGCTCGCAGCAGCTTAATGTTAATTGTTTAATGTTAACCCCGCCTGAAAACCCGGGAACCAGCAACGCGTTAACTTCAACTGAAGTTAATACATTCCCAACTGACCTAAGCGGATCTGATTGTGCTTATGTGCTTTATACCTCTGGCAGTACCGGTAAGCCAAAAGGGATCCCCATTAGTCACGGTCAGATCTGTCATTTAATAAGATCGGAGCAAAGCGTTTTAGAAATAAAATCAACTGATAAAGTGTACCAGGGCTTTTCGGTATCTTTTGATATGTGGTGCGAGGAAACCTGGATAAGTTATTTTGCCGGGGCTACTTTGTGGGTTGCCGATAATACAACATCAAAAGCTATTGATGAATTAAGTGATACTTTACGAAAGGAAAATATAACCATCCTGCACGCAGTACCCAGTCTGCTGGCAGTTATGGAAGATAGTTTACCAGGCTTGAGGTTGGTAAATGCTGGGGGTGAAGCGTGTACCCCGCAGGTACTGGCCAAATGGTCAAAAGAAGGGATGAAGTTTTTTAACAGCTATGGCCCAACTGAAACTACGGTAACGGCAACCATAGCTCAGCTCGGCCCCAATGATCGTATTGTAATAGGACAGCCCCTGCCCAACTATAATCTTGCCGTTGTTGATGATGCTTTAAACCTGGTGCCATTTGGCGAAGCCGGCGAGTTGGTGATAACAGGCCCCGGAGTTGCTAACGGGTATGTTAAATTACCTCAGCTTACTAAAGAAAAATTTGTTGCAAAACCTGCATCATTAAGCGCTTTACCGGGTAATACGGTTTACCGCACCGGGGATATTGCCATTATCAATAAAAATGGCAGCGTTGATATGCAGGGCCGAATTGACGACCAGATAAAACTGCGCGGTTACCGGATAGAATTGGGTGAGATTGAAACCCGGCTGAACGAAATTGCAGGAGTAAGATCGGCTGCTGTGGCTGTAAAAAAAGATTTTAGCGATCAGGAACATTTGGTGGGTTATGTAGTGACCGAAGGATTGGCATGTATTGATGAGGGAGCTTTCAGGATAGAGCTTTCAAAGGGATTGCCATCTTACATGATCCCATCAACTATAATGGTACTGCCAGAAATGCCACGCATGCCAAGTGGAAAAATAAATCGCAAAGCACTCCCTGTTCCTTCAATTTTATCGGCTGATACAGAGGCCACCGGAACATTGGATCTTAATGCCCCGATAGAAGACAGGATATTAGCTGTACTGCATAAAATATTCCCGAACAGGGCTATTGATCCGTCAATGGATTTCTTTACTGACCTTGGCGGTCATTCGTTACTAGCCGCCGGTTTTGTATCGCAGCTAAGGCGCGACGCAGGCCTGCCTAATGCATCCCTTAAAGATGTTTACATAAACAGGCCTGTCAGTAATTTAATACAGGAGTGGAGCACACGTGCGGAGACTGTGGCGAAGCCGAAACGGGTGTTTAACAAAATACCGTTGATAAGGCACATTACCTGCTGGGCTGCACAAACTATTGCCCTGCTTATAATTTATGGCTTGTTTGCCTTCCAGATCTTTATCCCTTACCTTGGGTATTATTACGTTGATCAGGAAACCAGCAATGTGCTTTATTCTATCATAACATCCCTGCTTTTATTTTCTTTGATCCCGCCCATATTTACGGTTGTGTGTATTACAACCAAATGGCTTGTTATTGGCAAAATGAAAGCCGGCGATTACCCGCTTTGGGGCACCTATTATTTTAGATGGTGGTTTGTAAAAACAATGCAGCGCCTGTTACCTGCGCAGTTTTTAAACGGCACTCCATTATACCAGGCATACCTGCGCTTATTGGGTGTAAAAATAGCTCCTGACGCACAGATAAGTGATTTTGCTTTTGGCGCCGAAGACCTGATAACCATAGGCAGCGATGTAAGCATAAGCTCACAAACTAATTTAAATAATGCTTTTGTTGAAGACGGTTTGCTAAAGTTACGCACCATAACCCTTGGCGATCATGCCTATATTGGCAGCAGCGCCATTATATCAGGCGGCAGCACTATGGAGGCGTGGAGCGAGTTGCAGGACCTCAGCTTTCTGCAGCCTGGAAAAACAATTGGCCGGGGCGAAGTATGGCAGGGTAGCCCCGCGCAGCTTAAAGAAAAAAAAAATATCGAAGATCTTCCGCAACCGCTGTCTGTTTCCGCATTTACAAGGCGTAAGTATAAGCTGATATTTATGCTGTTTATTATGATCTTCCCATTCATTATCCTGTTACCGCTGCTCCCAACAATCATCACCATAAATAAACTGGATAATGCGGCAGGTGATTATGATTTTACCTATCTGATAGGCGCACCTTTATTGGCCTTGTTGTATATTATACTGTTTGCAGCCGAAACCATTATTCTTACCCGTTTATTGCAACATGATGTAAAACCCGGCAAATATTCTATTTACAGTATGTTCTATGTGCGCAAATGGTTTGTTGATCAGCTAATGTCATTAAGCCTTATTGTTTTACACCCTATTTATGCCACGGTTTATGTTGCAGGCTTTTTCAGGGCGCTGGGAGCAAAAATAGGTAAGGATACGGAGATCTCCACCGCAAGCAGTGTAACCCACCCGCTGCTGGAGATTGGGGATGGCGCTTTTGTTGCGGATGCTGTAACGCTTGGCGAAGCCGATGTTCGCGCGCAGCAGCTCATTCTTGAAAAAACGACTATTGAAAGCAACAGCTTTGTTGGCAACAGCGCGCTAATCCCGCAGGGGTATCACCTTAATGGTAATATGCTGATAGGTGTACTGTCTACCCCGCCTGATGCACAGCAAATGGCTGAAAACGATGCGCGCGACTGGTTTGGCTCGCCGGCAATTCCGTTGCCGCGCAGGCAGGAAAGTAATCCTTTTCCACCTGAGTTAACTATCCACCCTAAAACCAGCAGGAAAATTGCAAGG
>JAQBOS010000505.1 GCA_028287925.1 Mucilaginibacter sp.
AGGAGCATCGCAATTCTGAATATATAAACGGTAGTATTCTTTAAAAGTTGGTCGAGCACAGTTAAAACATTCAGAGCCGACGTTATAGGTACAAATGCCATTACTTTCAAAAATAAAACGGCGGTAGCGTTGTGCTCCTTTGATAAGGTAAAAATAATAAAATCGGCCAGGATAAATATAAGTATTGAGCTTACAAAAAAAACGCCGGCAAGCAGGTATTTTGTTTTTTTTCTGTACACGTTCCACAAACTTGTGCTTTGTTGATACAGGCGTGCCGCGTTGGGGTATATAGCATTAGACACAGTGATGAGCAAAATTCTGCATTGACCAATAATTTTATCACACAACGTATAAGGGCCTAACAAAATGGAGTAACCCCACCTGGGCAAAGCAAATATGATGATTGATTGCTGGAGATTAACAGAAATATTGTTTACCGTAAGGTAAAAGTTATCTTTCCCAATTTTTAACAATTCATGTTTGGAAGGCAGGTTAAAACTTAATTTAAATTGTAAACCAAAATAAATTAAAAGCCCTATATAGGTAACTGTATTGGCTGTGCCCAAAATAAAATTCACCCATATGGCATCATGAGCGCTTTTTATAAAAAAAAGGATGGCAAGGATAGAAACAATATTTGATACCAGGTTTAACAAATTAAACATCTTTAATCTTTCGGCGCCTATAAAAAAACATAAGGGGTTAAATACTTCGGCTAAAGCAATGGGTACCGATAACACAATATAGGGGTAGTAATCTACATTAAACCATTGTAAGCCAAATAGTAATGCTACAAACAGGACGAAAATAAATACCCTGATAAATAAGTTATTATAGTATACAATGCCCAGCTTTTTACGGTCTTTTATATTAAAGGCAACATCTCTTACTCCTGATTGCCCCGTGCCATAATTGATAACCGAACCGGCAAGTTGCGCAAACTTGCTGGCAAACATTATTATACCAAATTGCTGAATGCCAATAATGCGGGTAATTATTGGTATTAAAAGCAACAGCAACAGTACATTTGAAATTTGGATGCTGCTTAAGTTTAAAAAGTTAGCTATAATATTAGTTGCTCTTAACTTATTATAAATATCCCTTGTGCGTTGTTTCAAGTGTTATAGATTGATGGCAAATTTAATTTAATTTAATTGTAATCAATATTACGGGGGGAGGATTTGCATTATTAAATAATTATTTGGTATCAAAGGATTTGAGGCATCATATTTTTACTTAGTTACTCATTGTATAAATATTATCTTCGTGAATTATTAAATTTACGCTATGAATTATCTAAATCCGAATATAAAAGACCTTACACAGCTTGGGAAAGACAAACAGGAAGAGTATTTGAATGCGAATCCATTTCCCAGCATAGTGTTTGATGATTTTTTTAACGAGGATGTGTTAAACCAGGTATTGGCTGATTTTCCTGACCTTTCAAAGCAAAAAGAAGTTATTGCCTATAATAATCATAACGAGAAGAAATTTGAAGCAAAGGGCGAGAAATATTTTAGCGATATAACTAAATCTTTTACGCATTATTTGAATTCTCAGCCCGTGCTTGAGTTTTTGCAGGAACTTACCGGTATAAAAGAAACCTTATTGCCTGATCCTTATTTTGTTGGCGGAGGCTATCATGAAATTAAGACCGGTGGTTTATTAAAAGTACATGCCGATTTTAATAAGCATGATTTTACCAAACTTGATCGCAGGATCAATTTATTGATTTATCTGAATAAGGATTGGGATGAAAGTTATGGCGGGCATTTTGAACTATGGGATAAAAACATGACAAAGGCCCATAAAAAAGTACTTCCTGTATTTAACAGGGTAGCTATTTTTTCAACTACTGATTTCTCTTACCATGGACATCCCGATGTGCTAACTTGTCCGCCTGATCGGAGTAGAAAATCGCTGGCTTTTTACTATTATTCCAATGGCAGACCCAAAAGTGAAATAAGTGACAGAACCCACGGCACCCTTTTTGTAAACAGGGCTGAAATTAAGGATGATGTAGTCAAAGAGCCGGTAACTTTCAGAGACATAGTTCTTGATATTGTACCTCCTGTTTTAGTAAGAACAGCAAAACAGCTCATGGGGCGGAATAAAAATTAGTTAGTGTAATTTGTACATTTTAAAACAATTTTTAATCTTGCTTTTTAAAATATAGTGAACATATTTGTCTCGCTAAACTATTAGATGCTTTACCGGATTTAAACGTACCTGTAGCACGCGATTTTTACAGGGCAAAAAAATATTAAATGAATAATATACTGATTTTCGGCGCTTCGGGCCAATTGGGGCAGTGCATGAAGAATGTGGCAACTTTAAAAGAAATATCTTCTATCGTTTCCCTGGCAGAATCAGAAGCAAATATTTTGGACACAGATGCTCTTACTAAAGCATTTGAGAAGTATAAACCTGCTTATGTAGTTAACTGCGCAGCCTATACCGCGGTTGATAAGGCAGAGGATGATGCTGAGCTGGCTGAAAAGGTTAACAACACGGGTGCGGAAAATCTTGCTGTTCAATGCAAGATACATGGCGCGGTACTGATCCATATCTCTACCGATTTTGTTTTTAAGGGTGATGTGGCAAGGCCGTTAAAAGAAGATAGTGAAACAAACCCAATAAGTGTTTACGGTATGACCAAGCTGGATGGGGAAAAAGCGGTAAGCGCCATATTAAAGGAACATTTTATTATCCGTACAGGATGGCTATATTCTGAATATGCCAACAATTTTGTTAAAACCATGTTAAAGCTTGGCAGTGAACGGGACGAGCTTAAAATCATAGCCGACCAGGTAGGAACCCCAACTTATGCCATTGACCTGGCCGAATTCATTTTGCTGATAATTGCTAAAGAAAGTAAAGCTTATGGCACCTATCATTACAGTAACGAGGGAGTAACCTCATGGTTTGATTTTGCCCGCGCAATATTTGACATCTCGGCTACCAAAGTAAAAGCCATCCCGGTACGCACTGATGAATATATAACAAAAGCAGTACGCCCGGGCTACTCCGTAATGGACAAAAGCAAGGCAAAACAAACATTTAATATAGAAATACCGTATTGGAGAGATAGCCTGATAAAATGTATCGGCAAACTTCAAAAATAACCTACCTAAATACATGAAAGGAATAATTTTAGCAGGCGGATCAGGCACCAGGCTTTATCCAATAACAAGGGCAATAAGTAAACAATTAATGCCTATTTACGATAAGCCGATGATCTATTACCCCTTATCGGTATTAATGCAGGCGGGCATAAGAGAAATCTTAATTATTACTACCCCAGAAGATAATGAAAGCTTTAAGCGCCTGCTTGGTAATGGCGAGGAGTTAGGTTGCAGTTTTAATTATGCTATCCAGGAAAAACCCAATGGCCTTGCACAGGCGTTTGTTATAGGCGAAAAGTTTATTGGCAACGATAAAGCTGCGCTTATTTTGGGTGATAATATATTTTATGGAACGGGCTTTACTGAATTGATCCGCAGCTTTAATGATGTGGAAGGCGCTGCTATTTTTGCTTACCCTGTTGCTGATCCTGAAAGATACGGTGTTGTGGAATTTGATAAGGATTTTAAAGCATTATCAATAGAGGAGAAACCTGAAAAGCCAAAATCAAACTATGCGGTTCCGGGGCTTTATTTTTATGATAACAATGTAGTTGAGATCGCTAAAAATCTGGAACCGTCTCCACGCGGCGAATATGAAATTACCGATGTAAATAAATTTTATCTTGAGCAGGGCGACCTGCATGTTGGTGTAATGGATAGGGGCACAGCATGGCTGGATACCGGTACATTTGATTCATTAAGTGATGCTTCTGAATATGTGCGGGTTATCGAAAAACGCCAGGCCACAAAAATTGGCTGTATTGAAGAAGTCGCTTATCGCCAGGGATTTATTGATGATACGCAATTAAGGGTATTGATTGCAAAATATTTAAAAAGCGGGTATGGCGCTTATTTAGAAACTTTGCTGGACTAAATTGATTGCGGAGGTCGGAGTGCCGATTGCGGAATGAAAAATCGCTTCAGAAATCAAACCAACGCAATTATTTTGCTAACCAGGTTTTCATCATTTGCTTCGAGCCAGTTGATCTCTTTATCTTTTCCAAACCAGGTCATCTGGCGTTTTGCGAAACGGCGGGTATTTTGTTTGATAAGTTCTAACGCAGTATTTAGGTTAGTTTTTCCATCAAAATAATCAAACAGCTCACTGTAGCCAACGGTGTTTAATGCATTTAAATGCCGGTAGGATAAAAGAGATTTTACTTCCTCAACTAAACCTTGTTCTGCCATTATATCAACGCGCTGATTGATGCGATTGTATAAAACTTCGCGCGGTAGCCTTAAACCTGCTTTTACAATATGAAAAGGTCGCTTATTTAAAACTGATCTACGGTAAGAGGAGTAAGGCTTGCCTGAACTTTCAAAGATCTCCAACGCCCTTATAACGCGTTGCGGATTATTAATATCTACCTGGCTGTAGTATTCCGGATCAGCAGTTTTTAATTTTTCCTGCAGATAAGCAATCCCCTTTTCCTCAAGTTCAATATTTAGCCTCTCTCTCTCAGCAGGATCGGTATCCGGAAATTCATCAAAACCTTCACAAACGGCTTTTATAAACAAACCGGAGCCTACGGCCAGTACCACAACATCATGATTTTTAAAGAGCTCAGCTAAAAGTTCGAGACATTGTTTTTCGTAATCCCCGGCTGTATAGGGTTCATCTATTGAAAGTGAATTGATAAAGTAATGTTTTACAGCGCTCAGCTCTTCCCCGTTAGGTTTTGCGGTGCCTATAGACATTTCACGATAAAACTGCCTTGAATCTGCCGAAACAACTACGGTATTATAATGCTTTGCCACCTCAATTGCCGCCGCCGTTTTTCCGGAGGCAGTTGGACCTGCAATTACGATGAGGGTGGAAGGGTTCATGGCTGATAGTTCATAGGTTGTTCATGGTTCATAGATCATGGTTCATAGCAAATAATTGCGGCGGCCATGAACTATGAACCATCAACTATGAACTAATTAATAATCATCCCCGTGCGCCTTGCTGTCATCCTCAAAGCCTTCATCATCCTGGAACTCGGCGCCAAATTCATCTTCCTCTCCCTCTTCATCATCAACCTTCGCTACCGCATCATCGTCTTCCACTGTTTCTGAGATCTCAGAAAAATCTTCAGCATCTTCTTCACCAATGGCCATTTCATTCAGGAAATCAAAATCATCACCTTCAGGTGCTGCGATTGGTACATTGAGCACATTACCAAATTGTTTTGGCGCCTCGCCTGTTGATTTTATAACAGCCGGATAGGTAACGCCAGGAGTGTCATCTAAAATGATCTTCATCAATTCAACATGAAAATCAAAAGGGCGGTCGAAATTAAAGGTATAATAAAATTTTTGATGCGGATCGTCAATATAGCTCAGCAGCTTTACTTTGTTCATAAGGGCAACACCACGGTCAATTCTTTTTTGATTTGGCAAATAGGTAATCTCTTCCCCCTTTGTCCATTGATCATTACTGATATAAAACGACGAGGGATATTCTGAATTGTAACCAGTTGATTGATGGATTGCCCTGTGAAGATCTTCAAAAGTTTGATTGGATTTCACATCAATCTCTCTTACAACATCATCGTAATCTTCAAAAGTAATCCTGAACCTGTATAAAGCCATTTTTTAGTATAGTATAGTTTTTACAAAAATAGTAATGATTTCGGAATTCGGATGTTCGATTTCGGATTTATAGAAATCCAGTATTATTATTCCTTACCCACAACTTTTAAGCCAATTTCTGCGCCTTTGGCAATTGTGTACTCAATTGCCTCCTCGCGCGAGTTTGGGATCTCGCCCTCAAGTATAGCTTCACGGATCTGATTCTTAATAATTCCCACTTCACGCCCTTCTTTTATGCCGAAAAGTTCCATAATATCAATACCTGTCACCGGTGGCTGCCAGTTCCGCATATTATCCCGCTCTTCAACATCTTTTAATTTTTGCTGAACAAGCTCAAAATTATTGCGGTACTTTTTTACTTTATATTCGTTTTTTGTGGTGATGTCCGCTTTACACAACAGCATCAGGCTTTCAATATCTTCGCCGGCCTCAAATAATAAGCGCCTCACTGCCGAATCGGTAACTATTGACTGTGCCAAAACAATGGGCCTTAAATGCAGCTGCACCATTTTTTGCACAAACTTCATTTTTTCATTAAGTGGCAGTTTAAGCTGGGTAAATATTTTAGGAACCATGCGCGCACCCTTATCCTCATGCCCGTGAAACGTCCATCCATGCCCCGGTTCAAAGCGTTTGGTGGCGGGTTTTGCAATGTCATGCAATATGGCTGCCCAGCGGAGCCAAAGGTCGTCTGTTGTTTCGCAAATATTATCAAGCACCTGTAGCGTATGGTAAAAATTATCTTTATGCCCCTTGCCATCAATATATTCAACACCATAGAGGGTGGTCATTAAGGGGAATATTTTGTGCAGCAAGCCGGTATCAAACAAATAATTAAAACCGATAGATGGTTTGGCCGATAAAATGATCTTGTTCATCTCCTCTGTTATCCGCTCCTGCGAGATGATACTGATCCTGCCCACATTGCTTTTTATGGCAGCAACAGCCAGCTCGTCTATCTTAAAGTTGAGCTGAGATGCAAAGCGGATAGCCCTCATCATCCTTAAAGGGTCATCAGAAAAAGTTTCAACAGGGTTAAGCGGTGTGCGGATCAGCTTTTGCTCCAGGTCACCTATTCCGTTGAACGGATCCAAAAGCTGGCCAAATGCATCAGGATGCAATGATATGGCTAATGCATTAATTGTAAAATCCATGCGTTTTTGGTCGTCATCAAGTGTGCCATTCTCAACAATAGGTTTTCTCGAATCAAGCCTGTATGATTCTTTACGGGCGCCTACAAACTCAACTTCAAGATCATGGTATTTAAGGGAGGCGGTACCAAAGTTTTTAAATACCGATACCTTTACCTTTAGCTTTTCTGCCACGCTTTCAGCAAACTGAATGCCGTTACCAATTATAACAATATCAATATCTTTTGACGGGCGGCTTAAAAAAATATCCCGCACAAAACCACCGATGGCATATACCTGCACATTATGCTCAGCAGCAAGCTTTGATATAGTTGAAAATATAGGATGTTGCAGGTGTTGCTTCATGAACCGCTGATTCTTTTGATTTAATGATTTCGCTGATTAATAATCGCCGATGTTTGCTGATATTTATGATGAAACTGATTCTTTGGTTAACTTAATTGTACTTATTCTTTTAACCTAATCAACTCAATCCAACTTAATCAACCCAATCAACTATTTCCGAATAAACTCAAATTTTCCATCGGGTGCTAAACGCATTATGGTTGACGGTGTTTTAATTTCCATATCGTGCTGGTCAATATCAACCACGTAATCAACGCCATTGATTATTGCATCTTCAATTTGCGAAAAATATTGAGGCGACGGGCTTCCGCTGATATTTGCCGAAGTTGATACCAGCGGCCTGCGCAAACGCTGGATCAATTGCTGGCAAAATGGGTGCTTTGAAATTCGGATCCCTACACTACCATCACCGGCAATAAGCGCCGGCGAAATATTTTTAGCACCAGGCATAACTAATGTTAAAGGGTTTTCGGCATATTCTATCAGATCATAAGCCAGTGGGTTTACATCGCTTATATAGCTTTCCAGTTTGTTCTCCGTATCCAGCAAAATGATCATGCTTTTTGCCTCATCGCGCTGTTTTAGCTTAAAAATTTTATTTACAGCTTCAGTATTAGTGGCATCGCATCCTATCCCCCAAATAGTATCGGTAGGGTAAAGGATTATCCCGCCTTCCTGGATCACCTTTAAAGCTTTGGCAACTTCGTCTTTTAGCATTGTTAAATGTTATTATATAATTGCATTAGCTGCGCGCTGAGCTTGCTGTTTTCAAACTTTTCCGCGTGCTGTTTTCCCCCAGCTATCATTGCTTGCCTGAGGTTTTCATCTGCAAATATACGATTGATCTTTTGTGCAAGGTTATTTTCATCATCCGGATCAACATATAAACTATCCGGACCACCTGCTTCTTCAAGGCACGAGCCTGTTGCAGCTATTACCGGCGTTCCACTGCTTATAGCTTCCAGCACCGGCAAACCAAACCCTTCATAACGCGATGGATAAATAAACACCGATGCCAGCTGGTATATCGCCGGGAGTTCAGGGAAAGTTACATCATGCAAAAAAATCACTCTTTCGGTTAATTTTTTCTCTGTTAAAAACTGTTTAACCAGGTCCAAATATTTGGTGGGTTTCCCTACAACAATTAAAGGGATCTCATCAATATGCGCTAATGCTTTAGCTACCAGAAGCAGGTTTTTGCGTGTTTCAATAGTGCCAACGCTTAACAGGAATTTTTCTGGCAGGTTATATTTGGCTTTTACGGCTTCTTTTTGTTCGGCACTTTGCGGGCTATTAAATACAGGGTCAATGCCCTGGTATATCACTTCAATTTTATCGGCATCAACATTTAAAAGCTCAACCAGGTCGTCTTTGGTTTTTTGGCTGATGGCAATAATTTTATCAGCTGTTTTGCAGGCATATTTAACCTTAGTTGTATAAATGCGCCTGTTTATGCTTCCAAAACTTCCGGGGAGCCGCATAAATATCAGGTCGTGTACGGTTACTACAGTTTTAATACCGCGCTGTTTTATTCCTGCCGGTAACTCATGGCTCAGGCCATGATAAATGTCGATCCCGTCGCGCTGGAGGTTATTAACCACACCCTTGCTGCGCCACCACGCGGTAAACAGCTTAAACTTAATTTTAGGGGCAACCGTTTTTATATTGCTGCAACTCTGCAAAAAGCCTAACCTGTTATGTGCTTTTACCTTTGGCGTGTATAAAAAGTATTCATTATCAGGATAATATTGCACCACGTTTTTAACCAGCCACCTGCTGTAATTACCCAGCCCGGTGTTGTTTAAAAATAACCTCTTCGCATCGTATCCTATTTTCATGGGGATAGATATGAGATATGAGATATGAGACGTGAGACCGAAGTTACAATGACGGCTTTGGTGACTGTACAGTATTGCATCTCAAATCTCATA
>JAQBOS010000525.1 GCA_028287925.1 Mucilaginibacter sp.
GCCAGCGCACCAATGTGCAAGCCGGTTTTGGTAGCCGCTATGTTTTTTAATGGCAGATGGTTGATATCCACCAGCTTATCAGGTGCGGTAACACCACGCTTCATCAGGTCGATGAGGTTGGTGCCGCCTGCTATTATTTTTGTGCCGGGTTTGGCAATGGCCTCAATGGCGCCTTGCTGCGTTAATGCCCGGGTGTATTGAAACTGTTTCATACGGCTTGCCCTCCTTCCTTAACTTCCTGTATGGCATTAACGATGTTTGGATAGGCCCCGCAGCGGCAAATGTTCCCGCTCATGAATTCCCTTATCTCCATCTCAGAATTGGCATGCCCCTCACGGATACAAGCCACCGCCGACATGATCTGTCCCGGCGTACAATACCCGCACTGAAACCCGTCGTGTTTCAGAAAAGCTTCCTGCATGGGGTGCAGCTCATCGCCTTTGGCGAGGCCTTCAATGGTGGTTATTTTTTTGCCGCTGGCCATAACGCCAAGGGTGAGGCAGCTGTTTACCCGGTGCCCATCAACATGCACGGTACAGGCGCCGCATTGGCCATGGTCGCAGCCCTTTTTAGTGCCGGTAAGGTCGAGCTGTTCGCGTAAAATATCCAGCAGAGTGGCGCGCGGCTCAACCGAAAGGCTGTGCGCAACGCCGTTAACCTCCATTTTTATGGGCATTTTTTCAAATGCTGCGGCTATTTTTTCATCAACATGCATCTCTGCAGCTTTAACAGCCGTTGTGGGCGTTAAGGCAATGGCGGTTAATAAGGTGCTCTGTTTTAAGAAATTACGGCGTGAATTATCCTTCGCCTCCGGTTCAGATCCGGGCAAAGCATGGTCTCTTTCGTCTTCCATAAGTAATGGCTTTATTGTAGTACAAGTTAGGAAGTTTTTTGTTTAGATGACAAGGCGGAAACAAAGATTTTACAAAAACATCGTTATATTTTATTTTATATAATGCTTTTATACAGGGTGTTATAGCTGGGGTCAATGTTATTAACTCTAGGAATTTTCTTTCCCTCCTTCCCGTTTACGGAAGTGAGGGGGGCGAGCGAAGCAATGACCGGATGGGTAAATCTGCGCGCGATATTGACGCAAATGCATTAGCGTTAATGCACGGCGGTTTGACTCACCCCGCCGACGCTTCGCTGGGCGACCCTCTCTGCTCCGCAAAGAGGGTGAAAATAAAAAAAGGGAAAGGCTTAACTTAATGACATTAAGCTGAAGGCTCGCAATTGTCAGGGGATATTAGCTATATATTACAAAAGTACAGGCATTCTAAAAATCATCACCAGATATGGCTGCAGAGAGTACGTTACCTTCATAAGGAGAGCTGAAATAAATGCAGCACCGTATTCTCTTTTTATTTACTGATAATTTCCAGGATCTGATCAGCGCTGCATTTTTCCTGCAGACCTGTTTTCATGTTTTTAATAGTTAACAAGCCACTTTCAATCTCATCGCTGCCAATGATAATAGTAAATGGAATATTTTTATTATTGGCGTAATCAAGCTGCTTTTTAAGTTTAGCCCCGGCCGGATAGAGCTCCGCATTAATATCTTTTTTGCGCAGTTGCTGCAAAATCGGCATGGCAAATTTTTCGCCATCCTTATCAAAGCAGCAGATCAGTAATTGGGTGGATTGACTTGTTGCTTCGGGGAAAAGGTTAAGCTCGTCCATTACATCATAGATCCTGTCGGCGCCAAAAGAGATGCCAACACCGGTGAGCCCTTTTAAACCGAACATTCCGGTAAGGTCATCATACCTGCCGCCGCCGCCTATGCTGCCCATGGCTACCTCATTGGTTTTTACCTCAAAGATGGCGCCGGTGTAGTAGTTTAATCCCCTTGCCAAGGTTATATCCAGTTCAAGGTTTGCGGTTTGCAGTTTACAGAGGTCAACATAATTTAAAACAGTTTCAAGCTCATCGCAACCCTTTAACCCGGTTACTGAACTTGCTAACGCGCTGCGCAGACTTTCCAGCTTTTCCCTGTTTAATCCTTCGAGCAAAATAACCGGCTTTATTTTTTCAATATCATCTGCAGTAAAACCACGATCCATCAGTTCTTTTATCACGCCATCAAGGCCTATTTTATCCAATTTATCAATGGCTACAGTCAAATCAATGATGTTATCAGCTTTATCTATAATTTCAGCAATGCCTGATAGTATTTTCCTATTATTGATTTTTATGGTGAAATCTTTTAGTCCAAGCTTGCTTAATGCTTCGTCATAGATCAATACAAATTCAGCCTCGTTAAGCAAACTATCGGAGCCAACCACATCGGCATCGCATTGGTAAAATTCACGGTAGCGGCCTTTTTGCGGACGGTCTGCGCGCCAAACCGGCTGCACCTGGAAACGCTTAAATGGGAAGATGATCTCGTTTTGGTGTTGTACTACGTAACGGGCAAAGGGAACGGTGAGGTCGTAACGGAGGGCCTTTTCGGAAATATGTGGCGCAATGCTGGAAGCTAACCTTAATTGTTGTGCTTGGTCTTTTGATCGTAAGTAGTGAAGAACTTTATCCCCGAAAGTCGCATTTGTAGGTAGCGGATTTTTATCTTGAACTTTTTGTATTAATTCCAGTTCAGTTAATTGATCTAATTCACTAAAAAAATCTCCACTATCTAAAATTTTAAATATCAACTTATCTCCTTCTTCTCCATACTTACCGGTCAAGGTCGACAAGTTTTCCATAGAAGGTGTTTCTATCTGCTGATAGCCATATTTGCGAAATACGCTTTTAATAGTATCAAAAATAAAATTACGCTTCACCATTTCGGTAGGTGAAAAATCACGGGTGCCCTTTGGTACGGATGGTTTGATGGATGCCATAAGGGGCAAAGGTACTTTTTATAGTTGAAAAGTTGGAAAGGTTATAAATGTTGAAGAGGCTAAAATGTTATAAAGTAATGACATTGGGTTTTAATTTTAACGCCATTGTTGATTAAATTTGAACCCAATGAACATCATTACCCAAACGCCGAGAATTATTATTCGCTTATTTGAGCCTGAAGAAGAAGAAATGTACCTGAGTCTTTATAACGACGAACGGGTGATGTTATACCTGCCTTTTCGCAGCAGGGAAGAGCATATTAAAATATTCAGAGAACATCTTGTCGCAGGCCCGGTTGGAAGCGTTACCGGTCGTTGGGGGCTATTTAATAAGGCGGATAATAGTTTTATAGGAATGTGTTTATTGCGACTTTTTGATGATGGCAGTGATAGCATTGAGTTGGGGTATGCCTTACATTATAACCATTGGGGCAAAGGCATAGCATCTGAAATGGCTGACGCACTTTTAACTCATATGCGGAATATCAACCACGGGGCAAAGTTTGTAGCTGTAACTGACCTTGACAATATTCCCTCACAGCGGGTGCTTGAAAAAGCCGGAATGAAAAGGGATGGGAATTGTTTCAGAAATGGGGAGGAATTGGCGTTTTTTAGGAGCCTGATCTAAAATTGATTTAAGAAATATGAAGCAGAAATAATACTATCATAAGCTATATTCGTTTAGTCTTCATTTAACAACTTATTCAAATGTTCTTCGGTAAGTCCATTTTCCTCTGCTTTTTTACCCACCCTGTCTAAAAATTGCCAAAAGTCATCTTCACTTGCTGAAATGTCATCTACTTCAAAAACTATTCTGTCCATATTCAAATAGTTGTTATAAATCAAATATAGCTATTTACAGGCTTAATTTAACGAGTTCGATATAAAGGATGGTAGTATAGTGCTTTGTTATCAGCTACTTACACTTATTTATTCGTTGGAACAAAGTGAAAAATGCTGATAATCAGTATGTTTCACTTTGTTCCAGGCGTTCCATGTGCAAAAATGGAACGCTTTGCCGGCGTGAACACACAAACTTGCGCTTCGCCTCATCTAAAGCAACATCTGTACGCGGTTGGAGAAGGTTTTTGGGGTGAAGTGACCGTTTGGTTATGTCGAACTCACGTTAATTTAATATTATAAGAATCTGTAGTTAGGTCAATTGTTTAATTATCTCCTTACACCCTTTCTCAATCATTTGAAAAACAGGCTCAAACTGGGTATCGTCATAATAAGGATCGGGTACTATTTTATCGCCCAGTAATAAGCGCACCTTTTTTCTGTCCTCATCGTTTCGGGCCATGGATAGTATATCGCTGAGGTTGCTTTTATCCATCACAAAAATGTGATCATACGTATCAAAATCACTGATCCTGAACAGGCGGCAAACCTGCTTGCTAATGTCAATACCATGCTCGCGGGCTGTACGAGTTGAGCGGCGGTCAGGGCCTTCACCCACATGCCAGTCGCCTGTGCCCGCAGATTCTATTTCCCAATCCAAACCCTGCTCATTAGCCAGGTGCTCCATTATTCCATGCGCAAGCGGCGACCGGCAGATATTGCCAAGGCAAACCATTAGTAGTTTCATTGTGAATTAGTTGATTAAGTGAGTGGTTGATTAAGTTGAATGTAGCTAAGTTTTTTAACTCAATCAACCACTCACTTAATCAACCCAATCAACTAAATAGTTGATTTAGCACCCCAGCTAATCTTACCCCGGCTTTAAGCAGTTGATTATTCAGGGTATCAATGTGATTGAAATTGTATTTATAGCCGTTCAGTGTATCTCCTGGTTTTATTTCGGTGTACAGCTTTTCTGCTATCTGGTTCGATTCGTAAAGCCATTGGGCTATCGAGGTTTTTTGCCACTCTTCACGCTGAGCCAGCGTAGTATGATTAATAGCGTTGGTATATTCGGTATAACTTAATTGCTGAAACTCTATCAGCTGCGAATCCCAAATAGAATGCAGGTTTGTTGGCGTATTAAACCAGGTAACTTTAAAATCGTTACCGCCTTTATCGTCGGTATGCGCAGTATGCATGGGCTGGTGAACATCCTCAATAATATGGATCAGCATCCGCAGGTAAAGTAACTTGTTCTCTTTGCTCAGATCCTTCTTTTTTAGCTCGGCTATCAGGAAGTTTAGCTTGGCATAAGCATCAACTTTGGTGTCGTGCGCTAAAAAATCCTGCATTTCAGGCAAGGTATAAACTTTGTCAAAATCAATATAATGCCACGGCGACAGATAGTTATAATCAGGGTCTGATTTTATAAAATCGGCCCAGTTGCTGGTTATGGCTATTGATTCATTACCCAAAATTTCTTTTATGGCTTTTCTGGCCTGCGGGCTTAAGTAGCTGTCGGCAATTTGTCCGCAAATGCGGTGCCCTTCGGCGCCCCATGCTATTGATTGCAGCGGTGCATAAATTATGGCAATGCCTATTGCCAGTTTCTTTAAAAGGTTTGTTTTCATAACACTAAGTATATTTTATAGCGGTTTTGGAACACAGGATGTTCTTTTTATTAAATGTGCGTTGATAGGGATAACGTTTGTAGTACTGGCAAATTGGATCAGTGAATCAGTTTTTTTGCTGATCTTAAAAAACTCCTCGTAATCGCCTGAGCGGAAACAGCCTTTATCATCCTTTAGGGTCATATCTGCGTTGCAAAACAGGCCTTTCATGTGCAGGGTATCATGTTTTTGAGTATAGGTGCCCCTGCAATATTCTGTCCATTGGCCCTTGCTTGTACAGCTATCGGTCCCGGTGCTTACTTTACTGTAGGAGTGGATCGCCATAAAAAAAGAATCGCAGCTGAATTTAAGGCGATATAACGAATAGCTTACCAGCTGCTTTTGCCCGGCTACGGAGTCTTGCTGCCACTCTCCCTGTAAATAGCTCTGTCCCGGTGTTTGCGTATTGGGATTAAAGCTGCATGAGAAGCTGAAAGCTGAAAGCAAAAAGCTGAAAGCCAGGAGGCGAAAGGTAAATGGCGAAAGGCGAAAGGGCTTTTGCATGAAGTATATTTTCAAGTCCCTCTCCTTTGGAGAGGGATTTAGGGTGAGGCGCAAGGATCTTATTTTAAGCTACCGATCATATCTTCCGGGCGAACCCATTGGTCGAATTGCTCATTGGTTAGTAATCCGAGACCTAAGGCAGCTTCGCGAAGGGAAAGATTTTCTTTCAGCGCTTTTTTGGCAATTTTGGCAGCATTTTCATAGCCAATATGAGGGTTTAATGCGGTAACCAGCATTAATGAGTTCTCCAGGTGCTTTTTAATGCCGGCATAATTTGGCTCAATACCTGCGGCGCAATGGTCATTAAATGAGGTACACGCATCGCCAATTAAGCGTGCCGACTGTAAAAAGTTGGCGGCCATAACCGGTTTAAACACGTTAAGCTCATAATGCCCGTTTGAGCCACCTATAGAAATGGTTACATCGTTACCCATAACCTGTGCGGCTACCATGGTAACGGCTTCGTTTTGAGTTGGGTTAACCTTGCCCGGCATAATAGACGATCCCGGTTCATTATCCGGGATGTGGATCTCGCCGATCCCTGAACGCGGGCCGGAAGCCAGCATACGGATATCATTGGCAATTTTCATTAATGAAACGGCTATCTGTTTTAACGCGCCATGACTTTCAACAATGGCATCGTGTGCAGCAAGTGCTTCAAACTTATTTTCGGCAGTGCGAAAAGGCAGGTTGGTAAATTTGGCAATGTATTCGGCAACCGTTACATCGTAACCTTTTGGTGTATTAATACCTGTACCAACAGCTGTACCGCCCAATGCCAGCTCGGCAAGGTGATCCAACGTGTTTCTTAACGCTTTTAAACCATGATCCAACTGCGATACATAACCTGAAAATTCCTGGCCTAAAGTTAATGGCGTTGCATCCATCAGGTGTGTACGGCCAATTTTAACCACGCTTTTGAATGCTTCAGATTTTGCCTTTAGCGTATCGCGTAATTTTTCAATGCCGGGTATAGTTACATCAATCACCATTTTATAAGCGGCAATGTGCATAGCAGTTGGGTAGGTGTCGTTTGATGATTGTGATTTATTCACATCATCATTAGGGTGGATAAAGGTTTTGCCTTCACCCAACTTATTGCCTGCTACCACGTGGGCACGGTTGGCAATAACCTCGTTCACATTCATGTTTGATTGTTTGCCCGAGCCTGTTTGCCAGATCACCAGCGGTAATTCGCCGGTTAATTTGCCATCAAGGATCTCGTCGCAAACCTGCGCAATCTGGTCGCGTTTTTCGGCAGGCAGAACGCCGCAATCGGTATTGGTATAGGCAGCCGCTTTTTTAAGATAGGCAAATGCTGCAATAATTTCCTTTGGCATGGAAGCTTCGGGGCCAATTTTAAAGTTATTGCGTGATCTTTCGGTTTGTGCTCCCCAGTATTTATCGGCAGGTACCTGTACCTCGCCCATGGTATCGTGTTCGGTTCTGAAACTCATGATGACAGTATGTTATGCGGGTGCAAATTTATAGTTTTATGTGGTTTAAAGCCAGTTGCCATAAAATTAATACATTACAATTTTATTAAGCAAACATGTCCGAATACTAATCAGCAAGGGTTGTTTACTGTTTGATGCTTGTGTAAATTTTACCGGATGAGCAGTTTTACAGGAACAAAAACAAATAATATGAAAATAGCAAAACTGCACCTGGTGACCTTTATCATACTTGCCTTATTTTCTTTGCCTGCTTTTTGCCAGGTTGTTGTACAGCAGAAGGGTGATAAGATTACGTTCTATAACAATTACAAGGATTTTCGCCCTATAGACACGCTGCATGCTACGCCCGCTCAAATGGTTCAAATACATGAGATCCTGCGAACCAGGCAATTGACAAAAGACCATTTTTACTGTAACCGCAACCTCGGGATAAAGTTTGATAATAAAGCCGTAAAAAGCGAGGTTTATGAAGGCGCTGACTGGGGAGGAGCTCTTTTTGATAATACGAGCATTATTATTGACGGTGACTGTGCCGTTGAATTTGCGGCGCCGGACATAACTGAAAAGAATGCTGTAGACTACCGCTATCGCGTTGTTCAAAATGACAGCAAAGAACTTGTAACATGGAGCAAACCATCCGTTTTTAAATATACAACCGACAAACGTTATAAATATGCTTATTTAGGCAAATTTGATTATAACCCTGGCCAGGTTTTGAAGGTCGAAATCTATAATTTAAAAAATATAAAACAGCAGGACGCCATGCTGGTTGACTGGCGCAAGGTGGAGGCCGCAAATGTTAGCGGCACAGTTGGATATATTATTAAAAAGCGCCGCCTGCCCGATAACGGCTTATACGGGGGGCCGTTAAATGAAATTAAGCATGCCGCAAAAAGCAGACAAATAACAATTAATGGGCAAAAGGTTACTGCCTGGGAAAGAATAGCCTCTTTAAACTATATAGAAACCACCGATGCCCGGGATATAAAGATCCGCCTCGGCGATTCACTCCAGCATATCTCGTTCAGAATCAGCAATGGCAACAGGCTTTATAATTATAGGGTGATATTTAAAAGAGAGGTGGATGGTTATAAAGACAGCATCGATTTTGGCGAGACCAACTCCACCTTTTATTTATACAAGGAGTTTTGGAAAAACCCCGGCAAGTATAGCATCTCTTTCACACCCAAATTACATAAGCATGGCGGTGAACCTATAAGGATCCTGCATAACCTGGCCACCAGCATCAGCTTTACTGTATTGCCGGCGTTGGATACAGTGCATTCTATCCCCATAAAAACTTTTTTGCTGCTCATTCTCATCATGCTTACAACGGCTGGCTTTATGTTTGTTCAATACCGTGCCGGCCAAAAACGCAGGTTAAAAAAAGAAGCGCAAAACAGGCAGATTGCCACATTGCAGCTGCAGTCGGTACGCTCACAGCTTAATCCGCACTTTATGTTCAATGCACTGGCAGGTATCCAAAACCTGATGAACAAAAACGAAGTTGAGCTTGCTAATAAATACCTTGCCCGCTTTGCCCGTATTACACGCAATGTGCTTGATGATGGCAATAAAGAGTTAACTACTATTGAGCAGGAAGCCGACCTGCTGAATGATTACCTGCAAATGGAACAAATGCGTTTTGGTTTTGAATTCCGGATTGATATTGATGATATTGACCAGCAGATTGAGATCCCGGCCATGCTATTACAGCCCTTTGTTGAAAATGCGGTTAAGCATGGGGTATCAACTTTAAAAGATAGGGGGGTGATAACCATTGGCATTGCCAAAAAGGAGAATGATTTGATATTAAACGTACAGGATAATGGGAAAGGCTTTAGTAACGATAAAACAACCGGGATAGGGATAAAACTTTGTGAAGAGCGGATAAAGCTGCTGAACAGCATCTATAAAAATACCACTATCTTGCTGCATAAAAACACACATAGCAACGGCACACTGATAACCATTGAATTAAAAAACTGGCTGTAAAAATGAAAGCGCTTATTATTGACGATGAAGCATCAAACAGGGAAAACCTGCAGCAGTTATTGCAGGCCTACGCGGTGGATGTGGAAGTATGCGCTGTTGCCGAAGATGTTGATTCGGGGTTGCTGGCTATAAAGCTGCATCGGCCTGCGTTAGTGTTCCTGGATATTCAGTTGTATGAGCAATCCGGTTTTGACATGCTGAAACAGCTGGACGAAATAAATTTTGAGATCATATTTGTTACTGCTTACGATCAATACGGAATACAAGCTGTAAAATTTGCCGCACTTGATTACCTGCTGAAACCTATAGATATTGATGACCTTACCGCAGCTGTAAACAAGGCCCGCAAAGCTATCCGGCAAAAACAAAAAAACGAACGCCTGGGCTATTTGCTTGAATATTTAAAAGATGATAACCAAATAAAGCCCCGCATTGCCTTGCCACTGTTTGGCGAAACGCGTTATGTAAACATTAATGATATTGTACGCTGTGAAGCCGATAATACATATACACGATTTGCGCTTAATAACGGGGAGCAAATATTAGTATCGAAAACGCTAAAGGAGTATGCTGATATGCTGTTCAATTACGGTTTTTTACGGAGCCATCAGTCGCACCTGGTTAATACAGCGTTTATAAGAAGCTGGCTGCGCGAGGATGGCGGTAGCTTGCTTTTAATGGATGGTGTTAAAATCCCGGTATCAAAGCTAAACCGGGAGAAGGTTAAGGAAATGCTGGCAGCGCAGTTTAAATTGTAAAGCCACCAAACCCGGCAGTTTGTGTCATCACAAACTGCTGCTCACCATTGCGGGCTAATTAAAATGTTTAATCAAGTCGCCAACTTCAATTCCTCTTTGGGGCGGCAATACCATAATACCGGGATCAGCACTATTACAGCTAAAGGGAGGATCCTTAGGTATAATAAAACCTCGAAAAAATGGCTTGTTATAATATCGCGCCCAATAAGAGGTGTAAAATTAAAGCAAACGATAATGAGGATTATCCAGGTGAAAGGATTGAATTTCTGCTTAATAGTATCCCAATTCAGCACAAAAAACCATGTTATATACACAAATGCCGGAATGATATACACGAACGCATATTGTTGCTGATGTGGATATATTAAAGGAATTATTATAAACAGATAACACATCTCCCAAAAGCCCCTGGTTTTATTGTTTATAGCTTTAAATGGCCGCGTACGTAAAAATAGCAGTGTAAGTAATACAAAAAACAACCTTACTATATTAAGAACTAATGTGACCTGGCTTAAATTTAAGTCTAAAAAATTCCTTTTAAAGGACAACACACCAGTTGTTTTAGTGAGGTATACAGGAATTAAGGCCACAAGGCTGCTTGGGCCGTCTTCTGCTTCAATTGTCCATTCTTTGTTTAAAGGGTTAATAATACTAAACCAATCATGAATAAGACTAAGATTTCTATCCCATCCTAAATATAAAGCCGGGATAAACAAAAGCAAAATATAAAACAAGCAGGTAAGCACCGCTGCTTTTATTTGGTTACGATAAAATAAATAACACACAAACGCCAATGGCAAAAGCTTGATATTTATTGCAAATGCAAGCAAGACTGCCCCCGAAATATGGCGCCCTTGTTTAATAAGCTGCATGCTTTGCAAAGTAGCCCATAACAAAAAAATGGTCATTTGCACACAGCCGATATCAATTAATATAAATCGTATCGATAGGGCTGAAGTAATAATTATCCACCAAAATTTTTGTTTAGCGGTAAACTTCGAAACATCAAAATATGCAGCTAATAAAATCCAGGTGCGGTATAATAGATAGTAGGAAAAGAAGATCCAAAGTATTTGAGGGATAATAATAGGTAAGCCGGAAAACGGGGCCAGTAACAATGCAAATAAAGGGCTGTAATAGTATTGTAACCCCTGTATAAATGGCGGCATATAAATGTTTTGCCCGTTTATTAATTTACCACCGGCATACACAAACACTTCAAAATCATGGCCGACTTTTGCACATTTAAAAGCATAAAAAACCGCTAAAATAAAAAGTGCTATTTTTAAATATTTGGTATACTTTTTATTCATAGAAACTTTGCTGCCTCAAAACTTAACTTTTCTATTTATTAACGATTAGATAGGGGTTTGCCAAAACTATAAATTATTAATACGTCAAAGCATTTTTTTATGCTTTAAAATGCCAGGTGAAATCTTTTTAAAAATACGTTTGGTTGACCACGGTCTGTTTTATTATAAAAATACAACAGGACAGAATTATTAGAAATTTCGCTGAACCCCCTTTACCCAATTGTCCAGATCGGTCATTTGCTGTGCATTGTCCTTCGCCCATTTAGCACTTTCAGGTGTGCTTAAGCTAACCAGCCTTGCAAAGGCCGGCATATTTGGCGATTGTGCCAGCTTATAAAACCAGGCAGCCATATATTTCCTAAAAAAATGGTTATCGGTTTGCTTTTCAGCTAATTGGCCTGTGTTTATAAATATGGCTTTTAACTCGGCTGTTAATAAGTCGCCCGCAGATGTGTATCTTCTTTTGCCAAAATCAGCAACTGCTTGTGTTATGGCCTGGTTTAAGGCGCTGGTATTGGCCTCAATAGCGTTTGACGCCATTTCGCCAGGTTCGGGTTTTAATGTGCCGCCTTGTAAAATATGCTGGATGTTGCCGTATGCTTCAGCGCTTCGGGCGGTGTTTGGCTCCAGCAAAATAAAGCTGCAAAAGCCAAGCAGGGCAGCGGCGCGTTTGTTTTGATGAAAGCAAACCAGGGCATACATCCGCTGTGTACTTGCATGTTTTGGGTCGAGCTTTATGGCTTCAATTGCATTTTTCTCCGCTTCGGCATATTGCTTATTTTTAAACCAGATCAATCCTAACAAATCGTAAGCGGCGGAGTTAAATTTACTGTCGCTTTTAACAACCTTCTCCAGGTAGGGGATGCCTTCTTTCCCTTTATCCGATAAAAATAAAGAATAGGCCAGCTGGTAATCAGCATATAAATTGCCGGTATCCAGCTTTAGCGCCTGGTTATATTTTTCTATTGCCCCGGCATAGTTTTTTTCGTCATTTAGCTTTATGCCTTCTTTAACCAATGCACGCACATCTTCATTATTTTGAGCAGATGCTTTGCTGCAAATTGTAATTATAAAAAGGCTTATCAGCAGGGATTGAAAATATTTCATAAGCTAAAATTAGGAAGTGCAATTAACTAAAAGAAAAAATATTTAAAACATTACTTTATAACTGCTGTATAATTTCTGACTTTTGCCACCGTTTACCATGTGAGAATTTTACTTTATGAGATTAGTGTACAAGCCCATTATAATATTTACATCCTTCCTGTTTGTTTTAACCGCCTGCTCTTCTAAACAAAGTGATAAAAGCGCAAAGCTGCCCGGTCCTGATGCTCCGTTTGATACAAAAGCATTTTTAGCGTATGATGCTAAAAACGCCGATAAAAAGATTGATGAGGTTATGCAGCAGCTTCATAAAACACGTGGCTTTAATGGTAATGTACTTGTTGCCAAACACGGCAAAATAATATATGAAAAAGCAATTGGCTGGGCTGATTACCTGCACCGCGACAGCCTGAAAATAAGCTCAAAATTTGAGCTGGCATCGGTAACCAAAACTTTTACCAGCACCGGAATATTAATGCTGATGGAGCAGGGGAAACTAAAGCTGGATGATGATGTAAAGAAGTTTTTTCCTGATTTTCCATATGATGGGGTTACCATCCGGCTGTTGCTTACCCACCGCTCCGGCATGATGAACTATGTTTATTTCACAGATGATCTGTACCGCAGCCAGCATCTTAACCAAAAAAAGGGGATCACCAATGCCGAAGAGATGGCTTTGATAGCCCAGTATAAACCGAGGCCGTTTAATAAACCCAATGCCAGGTTTTTGTACAACAATTCAAACTTTATGGTGCTTGGGTCAATCATTGAGAAAGTAACCGGGCAATCATACGCTGATTTTATGCAGACTCATATCTTTAAACCTGCCAAAATGCTGAACACGGCAGTTTATTCAAAGGCGGTTTATGATAAAATTCCAGTAGATGTGGTAGGGCATGACAGGGGGCAATGGCGCTATTCGGTAGTGCAGAATTTTTTGGATGGTCCCGTTGGCGATAAAGGTATTTACAGCACCGTTGGCGATCTTTGGCTTTATGACCGCGCACTACGCGCCGGAAGGTTACTAAAACAAGCCACTATGGATTCGGCCTACGTTCCGCGTAATCCTATGGTTCACGGGCATTTTAGCTATGGCTACGGATGGCGCATTTTTGAAGCGCCGGGCAAGCAGGTTATTTACCACACAGGCTGGTGGCACGGATTCAGACATATTTATTTGCGCGATATTAAAGATGATATTACTGTTGTGCTGCTCACAAACCTTTCGAACGGCAGCCTGCTAAAGCTGGACGATCTGTTTAAAGCCGTGGGCATGCCTATAGTGCGCAAAAGCGCATACAATGGCAATGGAGATACGAGTGATGATTGATGTGCGGATTTTGAATGTGCAAATGTGCGGATGAAGAAGAAAACGATGTGCAGATTTCGGATATGCAGATGAAGAAGAAAACGATGTGCGAATTTTGGATATGCAGATGTGCGGATGAAGAAGAAAACGATGTGCAGATTTCGGATATGCAGATGAAAAAGAAAAATGAACAACAATTTATATACCCTCATACTTGATAATTGAGCTATGATTAGGATATTTGATAATTAATAGAAATTTTAAATCCGAATAGCTGCATGTTTGCCTGTTTGCATATTTCTTAATCTGCACATTCGCATATCTGCACATTCGCACATCCACAACATATGTTCGATAAACTAATGCAGGCCCAGCAAATGGCGGGCGCTATGAAGCAAAAATTAGATGCTATTACTGTAACCGGCACTGCCGAGGGCGGTAAAATTACGGTTACTGCTAACGCAAGTAAAGTTGTACAGTCGGTAACTATTGATGATGAATTGTTAAAAGAGGGCGATAAGGAACAACTGGAAGAGCTTTTAGTGATTGCCATAAATAAGGCTATGGCACAGGCTGATAACGTAAGCCAAAGTGAAATGGCTGCTATAACCAAAGATATGTTGGGCGGCATGGGCGGTTTGTTTTAGGCATTTGAATATTGAATAATGAATGCCGAACTTGGGCTATCGAAATATTTTTATTTTTACTTCATTATTCAAAGCCCGGCATTCGGTATTAATAAAAAGATCCATCGATATAAAAAATAAAACCTATGAAAACTACTTTTTTCGGACAGTCGACCTTTATGATAGAAACAGGAGGGAAAAAACTGTTATTCGATCCGTTCATTACGCCAAACCCAATGGCTAAGGATATTGACATCAATAGCCTTAAACCTGATTATATCCTGGTATCCCACGGGCACGGCGACCACGTAGCCGACTTGATAGCGATCCAGAAAAGCAGCGATGCTATAATAATTTGCATTGCCGAAATTGCGAACTGGCTTGGCAAGCATGGCATAAACAATGCACACGGTATGAACATAGGCGGCGGCTTTAATTTTGATTTTGGCCGTGTAAAAATGGTTAATGCCATACATTCAAGCACCCTGCCTGATGGATCGCCCGGCGGCAATCCTGCCGGGTTTGTAATTTATGCCGATGGAAAAACTATTTATTACGCAGGCGATACAGCGCTAACTTATGATATGAAATTGCTGGCCGATGAAAACCTTGATTGGGCCTACCTGCCAATAGGCGATAACTATACCATGGGTGTTGACGATGCTATAAAGGCAACGGACTTTATTAACTGCAAAAATGTTATCGGGATGCATTATGATACATTCTCGGTAATAGTGATTGATAAAGAAGAAGCCGAACAAAAATTTATAAAGGCTGGAATAAATATAAAATTACCCGGAATAGGTGAAAGCCTTGAGCTGTAATATGCAGACAGACATTTGATTTTAAAACACACATTATGAAACACTTAAACTTTAAGCATTTTTTAACCACGGCATTTTTATTGGCCTGCATTGTATGCTGTTCAATTTGTGCAAAAGCACAGGATGCAGCTACTGCAAAACCGGCAGCAGCTGCAACAAAGCCACCGGTGGTTGCAGTTAAAGGTGCGACAGACCTTGTTAACAATTTTTTTAAGAAATATAAAGAAGAAGGAACAGGCGCCGCCATTGATTATATTTTTGGCACCAATAAATATTTTACAAATACAGCCGGAATAAGTCAGCTAAAGGCAAAATTAGATTCATTGCGCCAGGGGATAGGCAACTATTTAGGCAAGGACCTGATTGTTCAAAAAAACGCGTCAAACAGTTTGGTTTTTTATAGCTACCTGGTAAAACACGAGATCCAGCCGATAAGGTTTACTTTTATGTTTTACAAACCCCAGAACGAATGGGTTTTATACCGTTTTAAGTATGATGACCAGATGGATGCCGAATTAGAGGACGCTGGAAAAATCAACAATAAGCACCCATAGTATATTGGAAACATCAAACGTAAAAGACAGTAACGGCAACACGCTGATTGACGGCGACTCGGTAACCCTGATAAAAAGTTTAAAAGTAAAAGAATCAACCACTACTTTAAAACAAGGCATCACCATAAAAAAGATCCGCCTTACAGATAATGATGAAGAAGTAGATTGCAAGGTTGATGGGATGAGCGTAGTGCTAAAGACCTGTTTTTTGAAAAAGAAATAATATGGAAAAGGTAAAAAATAAAAGAAGCCTGCTGGTACCGGTTTGGTTCTTTTCGGTATTTATAATTATGGGTACAATTAAGCTATGTAAAAGTATTGCTGAGCACGATACCTTGCATATTGTTATGTCGGCCATTGGCATAGCGCTGAGCCTTATAGGCATCATAATGATAGCCCCTTATTTTAGGAAAGAAACAAAAGAACTTTAAAAGTTAAGAGGTAAATATTTATATTCGTTTTATGGTAAAAGTTAACGCTCCGGATATGCAAAAGAAGAATGCCGCTTTGCTGATTCCTTTTATTACTTTCCTGGGCTTTATAGCCATCAGCATCAACAGCCTGTTTCAGGGAATTGACCATCATGAAACCTGGCGGATAGTATTGGCTTCGATTGGCAGCTTGTTTTTTGTGGGATTTGCAACGCTTACAGCGTATCATCTTATAAAAAATAACAAGGCGGTAAAAGTTTAATATATATATGTGATGAAGAAAAACGCTAAAATATATTTATACTGCTTTTATATCTGTGTGTTGGTTGCAAATACAACCACGCTTATGAGTGGTATCAAGCACCATGTAACATGGAGTATAGTTCTTGGATCGATAGGGATGGCGTTGATACTTGGTGCGATAGTTTTAACCTTAACTGGTTATAAAGGACATAAAAAAGAACAGGCTTCCTGAAAAGATAGTAGTGCCGTCCTTGCGAAAAGTTAGATTTGACAACTTTTTAAAAGTTGTCAAATCTTTCCCTACTTATCTCAATTTTGTCTGATTTTCCGATGAATATTATATGGCAAAAGCAGATAAAGAACGGCTTAAAGTAATTGCAGGCATTCAAAAACATGTAGAAAATAAAAAATGGGAATGTTTGCATCCTGAATGTACGGTTGATGCCATTAATTCGCACCTGCTGCAACGTAACGGCATATTAAATAACATAATAGAAAATGGCCACTTAGTAGAAATAAAAGCGAATGATATATTTAAAATGCAGGACACAGGCCGTCTGGGTTTTAAACATGTCGGTGTAAAAAATGCTGTTTCTTATCCCTTATTTTGCAATAAGCACGATACCGAGATATTCAAAATAGTTGAAACCTACCCAATTGATTTTGAAAATTATCGTGTTCAACTTCTTTTTTCATATCGGTCGCTATGCGCTGAATTAAGAAAAAAGGAAAATGCCGTTGAAACATTTAGTAGAATTTTAAATTCAAAAGTTCTTAATCCAAATCCACACCATAAAAACTTAGCAATCGAAACTCATAAAAAGGCATTTGAAATTGGCATAAGTGATATAAATGTCTATAAAATGGCGATGGAGAAAGATCTGCAATTTACAGAAGCTCAAAACTTCATTTTTAAAACATTTATATATGATGAAATGAAAATTTGCGCCTCAGCAGTGTTTAGCCCGCTTGATACGAAAACTAATGATTTGAAAAAAGCCGTTGAACGTGAAAAACCACTTAATAATGTTTATATAAATATAATACCGCAAAAAGGCCGGTTAATAATTATAACAGGATACCATAAAGATTTTAAAGACAAATGGATTACGGATTTTTTAGACTCGTGGGCAAATCTTAACAAAACAGCTTTAGAAAACAAACTAACAAATTTAATAGCTACAAAGGTGGAAAGTTGGTGTATGGCGATTAGCTTATTTAATAATATCCCCCAAATTACAAAAGAAAAATTTGCTGAATATTGGGAAATGAATATGTCAAACATAGATTTAACACAAGGGGTTGATTTTAACCTTTTCAGTGAAAATTAAATCGTATGAATGGTATTACCCCAAGGGTGTAAGCCTGCATCCGTACAAGATTATTACATAAATATCATTATTTGTTGATAAACATTTGTTGATTTTAAATTCATTTCTGCTCAACTTCGCAATCCAATTTTGTATATGAGTATCATCCATCATAAAAAAATAGCTGCCGAACTTTCCATTGCCGAAAAACAGGTTAGCGCTACTGTTGCCCTGCTTGATGAGGGTGCCACCGTTCCATTTATTTCGCGTTACCGCAAGGAAGTTACCGGTACTTTAGATGAGGTACAGGTGGCCGCTATCCGCGACCGTGTACAGCAATTGCGCGATCTTGATAAACGCCGGGAAGCTATCCTGAAATCGCTTACAGAAATGGGCAAGCTTACACCCGAGCTGGAAACGAAGATCAACGAGGCTGAAACAATGGTTGCATTGGAAGATATTTACCTTCCTTATCGCCCAAAACGGAAAACCCGTGCTACTACCGCCCGCGAAAAGGGTCTGCAACCGCTTGCCGATTTGCTGATGGAGCAAAAAAGGATTGATCCGGAAACCGAAGCTGCCAAATATATTGATGAAGAAAAAGGTGTAAAAAGCTTTGAAGAAGCGCTGGCAGGGGCAAGGGATATTATTGCGGAATTCATCAGTGAAAATGCCGAAGTGCGCACCCGGATGCGTAGCCTGTTTATAGAGAAAGGCACTTTTCAATCAAAAGTTATTGAGGGAAAAGAGCAGGAAGGTATAAAGTACAAAGATTATTTTGACTGGACTGAGCCTGTGAAATCAGCACCATCACACCGCATCCTGGCTATGCGCCGAGGTGAGAAGGAAGAAATCTTGTGGCTGGATATAAAACCTGTTGAGGAAGAAGCAGTAGCGTTGCTGGAAGATGCTTTTGTTATTGGCAACAACCCAAGCGCCGACCAGGTAAAACAAGCCATTACAGATGGTTATAAACGCCTGCTGAAACCTTCGATGGAAACAGAAGTGCGCCTGTTCACTAAAAAGCAGGCTGATGAAGAAGCGATCCGTGTTTTTGCGGAGAATGCGCGTCAGCTATTATTAAGTGCGCCGCTGGGCCAAAAGCGCACCATGGCCATTGACCCAGGTTTCCGTACCGGCTGTAAAGTGGTTTGTTTGGATGAACAGGGGAAGTTGTTAGAGTACACGGCCATCTTCCCGCATACCGGCGCAGGGCAAGCCAAGGAGGCTGAGAAAACCACTGAGTTTCTTTTTAAAAAATACAATATTGAGGCTATTGCCATTGGTAATGGAACTGCCGGGCGTGAAACCGAAGTGTTTGTACGTAATCTTAACCTGCCTGGCGTGGCTATAGTAATGGTTAACGAAAGCGGGGCATCCATCTATTCGGCATCTGATGTTGCAAGGGAAGAGTTCCCTGATAAGGATGTTACTGTAAGGGGCGCTGTGTCAATTGGCCGCAGGCTGATGGATCCATTGGCCGAGCTGGTGAAGATTGACCCAAAATCAATTGGCGTTGGGCAATACCAGCACGATGTGGACCAAACAAAACTGCAAACCTCGCTTGATGATACGGTAATGAGCTGTGTTAATGCGGTTGGAGTTGAGCTGAACACAGCCTCAAAACAAATTTTGGCGTATGTATCGGGCCTTGGCCCTCAGCTGGCGCAAAATATTGTTACTTATCGTGATGCTAACGGCGCCTTTAAACACCGCAATGAGCTAAAGAAGGTGCCACGCCTTGGTGATAAGGCATTTGAACAGGCAGCGGGCTTCCTGCGCATCCGCGATGCCAAAGATCCATTGGATACTAGTGGTGTACACCCTGAAAGATATGCTTTAGTTGAGCAAATGGCCAAAGACCTTAAGTGCGCTGTAAAAGACCTTATGAGCGATGATAAGCTGCGCAAAAGTATTCCCTTGCAAAAATATATTACGGCTGATGCAGGCTTACCAACGCTGAACGATATTATGGCCGAACTGGCCAAACCCGGCCGCGACCCGCGTGAGCAATTTGAGGCATTCAGCTTTACAGAAGGCGTTAATGCTATCGGCGACCTGAAAATTGGCATGAAGCTGCCTGGAATTGTTACCAATATTACCAATTTCGGCGCCTTTGTTGATATTGGCGTTCACCAGGATGGTTTGGTGCATTTAAGCCAGATCACTAATCGCTTTATTAAAGATGCAAACGAGGTATTAAAAGTGCAGCAAAAGGTTGAAGTAACGGTAACCGATGTAGATATTAATCGCAAGCGCATTGCCCTGTCAATGAAGGAAAACGAGCCAAAGCCTGCGGAGAGGGAAAGAAGAGAACCTGCAAATCAACAGCGTAATTATCAAAAACCGGCATTTAACAAAAAACCGGAACAGCAGCCCGAAACAGATATTGCCATTAAATTAGCTGCGTTGAAGGATAAATTCAGGTAAAAATATTTTGGAGAGAGAAAGACTTGCGAAGTTTAAAAAACTTCGTAAGTCTGGAGATGGATTTTGCGATCTATCTAATAATTACTATCTTGCCTGCCAACAATCCATGAATACCAGTAAGATCATAAGCATTATTAATAATACACTGCCTGCGCTTTGCGGGTCAGCTGTGCTTCTGCTTATTATTATTACTGTCATTGCAAACCAATGGAGGGTTAACTGAGCGTATTTGTAAATTTCAAATTATACAGCAAGCCCTCCAAAACGGAGGGCTTTTTTTTTGACAAATTTTTAATCATGAAAAAGCAACCGACAACATCAACACAGTACGTGATCGCCATCTATTCGGAAGACAAAAAAGGACTTTTAGGACAGGTATTGATCCTTTTTAACAAGATGAATTATGAGGTGAATGGTCTTAATGTTTCCCGTACAGACATAAGCGACATTGTATTGATCACAATTGAAGCCCTTATTCCCGAAGCAGGGCTTGCTACCTTGTTACGGAAGCTGGAAAAGATTGTTGAAGTATACAGGGCAAGCGCTTTTATGCCTGGCGAAACGGGTTTGGAAAAGGTTGGGTTTTTCCGTTTGTCGAAAGAAATTTTCAGCGCTTCGTTTTGGGCATTAGTGCAAAAATACGGGGCCGTGGTAAGCAGCATCAGCGAAGATGCCCTGGTGATCCGTAAATTCGGCAGCGACCGCAATCTCCAGGAGTTTTATGGACAGTTGGACGGGCCTTACTTGCTTGGTTTTTGCAAAAGCGGACTTATAGCGGAAGAAAGTCTTTTGTCAATGGAGCATTTTGAATATGCATAAAGCTCTATTAAACGTTCTATGGGGTGTCATGCTGAGTATCCTACCAGGGCCGCCCCTGGTAGGATACTCAGCATGACACCCATTTTTTTTGTTTTTCTGCTTCAACCCACCAACATTCGCGACCAGGCCTAAATGAAGAACCAACACATATCTGAACCCAAAACAAAAGCGGGCAAAGGCACGACAGAAAAGCGGGCCAGGGAGTCTGGCCTGCGGGGGGAAGCTTTTTTCTGTCTTGATTTTTTTTGGTCCTTTTTTGTATCAAGACAAAAATTGCGAGAGCAATCATGAACGCCTATAAAAAACAAACAACCTGTGAATAACGGACTAAGCCTCCGCGGCTATGAGCGGGAAGATGCCTTAAGTTCTAAGAGTGAATATAGCTTCGAAGCAACCCGCGCCAACCTAAGGACAGGCTCAACATGACACAGGCCACCCCTTGTCATTTTCCCTTTAGAATCCCCGGGATTTAACAACTCGCATTGACGCGCTTGACCTCCTAATGATCCCCAATCACTCACCTCCAATTCCGGCACCCTACTTCGCTCCCTTGAAACCCCTTCGATACCAGCTTTTCCACCGGATATCATCGGTAAGTTTTTTCGCTGAAAGTAAGTCCGGAGATTATTATTTCATGTTGGCCAAACACATTTTCAAATCACCTCATCATCAAATTTTCAAATTAAAATCCGCACATTTGCACATCAAAAATCCGCACATTTATTATGAGTGTTTCTTTATTAGCCCAAAATCTGCACGGCTCCGAAATTATTAAAATTGCCGGCGAGATAAATGAACTTAAACGCCAGGGACAAAACATTGCCAATTTAACCATCGGCGATTTCGACTCTAATATTTACCCTATTCCGGCCCAGCTAAAACAAGGTATTGTTGATGCTTATGCCGATAATCAAACCAATTATCCCCCTGCCGACGGTATGCTGAACCTGCGCGAAAGCGTGTCGGCATTTTTAAAGAGCAGGTTTAATTTGGATTATGCTCCAAACCAGATCCTGGTATCAGGCGGGTCAAGGCCTTTGATCTACTCTATATTTTTAGCCGTTGTTGACCCGGGCGATAAGGTGGTTTTCCCCGCCCCGTCATGGAACAACAATCATTACTGCGACCTGCTGAAAGCCGAGGCTGTGATTATTCCCACTTCGCCTGAGAATAATTTTATGCCTACTGCCGACGAGATAGCCCCGCATTTAAAAGGCGCTACCCTGCTTGCATTATGCTCGCCGCTTAACCCAACGGGCACGATGTTCACCAAAAAGGACCTGGAAGAGATCTGCGACTTGGTGATTGCCGAAAACAAAACCCGTAAAGCAGGCGAAAAGCCGCTTTATCTTTTATATGATCAGATCTATTCGCAGCTAACGTTCGGTAAGCACGAGCATTTTAACCCGGTTAGCCTACGCCCTGAGTTAAAGGATGTAACGCTGTTTGTTGATGGCGCATCAAAATGTTTTGCCGCTACCGGTGTACGTGTTGGCTGGGGCTTTGGTCCTGCGGATGTTGTGAGCCACATGAAAGCGATTGTGGGCCACATGGGCGCATGGTCGCCAAAGGCGGAACAGGTTGCTATGGCAAAGTTTTTAAAGCAGGACGATAATGTTAACGGCTACCTTGCTCAATTAAAAGGCAATATTCAAAACAGCCTTAATACGCTGTACCAGGGTTTTCAGCAACTAAAATCAGAAGGATTCAGCGTTGATGCCATTGAACCGATGGGGGCCATTTACCTGACTATAAAGATTGACTACGCCGGTAAAACCACACCCGACGGCACGGTATTAAAAACATCCGCAGATATTAATTTTTACCTTATTAAAGAAGCTAAGGTAGCGTTCGTGCCGTTCGCGGCATTTGGTACCGATGACGAGATGCCATGGTTCAGGGCATCGGTAGGTGCAAGCACGCTGCAGGATATTCAGCAGCTTATTCCAAGGGTAAAAGAAGCATTGGCGAAATTGAAGTAATGTTATTGGTTTGGGTGCGGTAGCAGGGGGTGAGTCGACACCGCTATACGTTTGCGTTAATGCATTAGCGTTAATACCGCGCGCAGAGTTTACTCACCCGG
This sequence comes from Mucilaginibacter sp., assembly GCA_028287925.1. Classification (GTDB taxonomy): domain Bacteria; phylum Bacteroidota; class Bacteroidia; order Sphingobacteriales; family Sphingobacteriaceae; genus Mucilaginibacter. The sequence continues at coordinate 23,111 of JAQBOS010000525.1, forward strand.
TCATTGCTTCGCTCGACCTGCCCTCTCTTCGCTGCGCGTAAAGAGGGCTAAAAAGACTTTTATTTTTTATTTTCCTCACCTCTTTCCGTCGCTGACGAAGAGAGGTCGACGAGCGAAGCGTCGTCTGGTGAGTCAACTCTGCGCCATGCGTTTATGCAGGCACAGTAGTGTTAATGCATTAGCGTTACTATCGCGCGCAGATTTTACTCACCCGGTCGACGCTTCGCTGGACCTGCCCTCTCTTCCGCTAGCGGTAAAGAGGGCTAAAAAACTTTTTATTTCCCCCACCTCTTTCCGTCGCAGACGAAGAGAGGTCGACGAGCGAAGCGTCGTCGGGTGAGTCAACTCTGCGCCATGCGTTTATGCAGGCAC
>JAQBOS010000654.1 GCA_028287925.1 Mucilaginibacter sp.
TGTTCCTGCTGGTAGTGAACCTGCTGCTGCTGATGGCGGGCAATGTGATGGAGGCGACCTCGATCGTGCTGATCATGGCGCCGATCCTGTTCCCGGTGGCGGTCAAGCTCGGTATCCACCCGGTGCATCTCGGCATCCTGATGGTGGTCAACATGGAGGTCGGCATGTGTCATCCGCCTGTCGGGCTCAATCTCTACGTCGCCTCCGGCATCGCCAAGATGGGCATCACGGAACTCACCATCGCGGTGCTGCCGTGGCTGCTGACCATGATCGCGTTCCTCGGCGTCGTCACCTATGTGCCGGAGCTATCGTTGTGGCTGCCGCGCATGCTCGGGATGCTGTGACGAAATCGGGGCAGGCATAATATCCGGTAACAGCCTGTCCAAAGCTTAAGTTGAAAGGGCAGGCGGGTGCGCTCATCTTCAGGCAGCTTTCCAATGGAGGTTGCCATGAAGAAGATTTTGCTCGCCAGCGTCGCGGTGCTCGCCCTCGCCGGATCGACCGCGGTTTTTGCCCAGCACCGCCCGTGGTCGCAGCACCATGCCCGGATGAATCCGGAAGACCGCGCCGCCTTTGCGGATGCGCGGATCGCCGCGGTGAAGGCCGGGCTGAAGCTGACGCCGGACCAGGAGAAATTGTGGCCGCCGGTGGAAGCCGCGGTGCGCGACTTCGCCAAGCTGCGGATCGACCGCGCCAATGCCCGCATGAATGAGCGGCAGGATGACGCCAAGGGTCCGCAGACGCCGGATAACCCGGTCGCCCGGCTGCAGCAGCGCGCCGACGCCATGGCCACCACGGCGGCCGCGCTGAAGCGCATCGCCGAGGCCGCGGATCCGCTCTACAAGACCCTCGACGACGGCCAGAAGCGCCGGCTGGCGATCCTGACCCATATGGACGGCCGGTTCGGTGGCGGCGAGGGCGACGGCTGGCGCCGCCGCGGCGGCGAGCGCGATTTCGACCGGGATGGCGACCGCGACCGTGACCGCGGCGGCCCGGACAGGGGATTCGGGCGGGATCGCGGCCCCGGGCCGGACCGGCTGTAACCGGGGCGCCTGCCAGACCACATCTGACTACGAGGAAGCCGCTGAATTTCAGCGGCTTTTTTGCCTTTTGCGGGGTGCGGCGATGGCCGGGGATATTATGTCGTCGCTCGCTGGACATCGCCAGATCGCTTTGCTAAACGACGCCGTCCCTTACGGGGATATCCGGATTGGATCCGGGCGCATAGCTCAGTTGGTAGAGCAGATGACTCTTAATCATCGGGTCCCAGGTTCGAGCCCTGGTGCGCCCACCATTCTTTTCAACAGCTTAGCAAGCTTTTGATTTGTCGTTCTGACAAGACGTCACCTGCTTATTCTGACAAATTCCCCTTCTTTGTTCTGGCGTCTAGCCGCTTTCGAGCGCCGACCTGCCGTTGGGTGTCGGTCTCTTTCGCATAGCGAAGCAGCGCGGCCGTTGTTTTGTGGCCGCCCAGCGCTCGCATCTGTGCATCGGTCAAATCCGCGTTGCCTCCATCGGTATGGCCGCCATGTCGAAAACTGGTGAAGGTAAGGTCTTCCGGCAATCCGGCCGCTCGACAGATCCGCCGTACCTCGCTCTGGACGTACCGCATGGCGTTATTGCCGCCCGTCATCCACGGCATGTTCACCTTTTTCCGGGGGTCCGGCGCGTCGCGCATCACAACAAGCGTTCCGGTCCTAACGACCGTCTCCAAGCGAGCAACCATTTCCGGCCACAGGGGCGTGCCGTCGCTATCGAATAGCGGCAGAGCAATTTTTTCGGTCTTCCGATTCTTGTGGTGCCAAATTAGGACGTGATCCGGGGCGACTGCGGGTTTGTAGTCTGACCAGGCAAATCGCTTGAAGATGTCCTCTTCGCGCTGGAGCCATTAAAAGCCGATCATTGCAGCTGTACCTAGCGAGGGCTGATCATCGGCGTCTGTTGCAGCCACGAATGCTGCAAGCTCGGCGATCGTCGCGGAGCGGTTGGTCTTTGCCTCATACTCAATCTCGACGCCCTTAAAGGGATTCAGCACCGGCACCATAGTTGGCTGCGCGCGGATCGCGACATTCCATGCCAGTCTGCAGACAGTGATCGACAACAAAGCAGATCGCATACGGGCCTTATTGTCTTTTCCTACCTTCAACTTTTCGTACAGTGCATCCACAGCTATGCACGCGATCAGCTTGGGTCATTTGGATTTGCGTCCTTCGTGGCTCGGGTTAGAGCCGTGGCGGAAGTTCGCGCTTCCCCTCGGCTTGATTTTTTGGTATCACTAATTTATGAAATCGGCAACAAAAAAAGATACCAAAAAATCACGAGGCCGGCCGGCTACCGGGATCGGCATTCAGATCGGCACGAGGTGGGCGCCGGATATCGTGCGCCTTGTGGACGAGTGGCGCCGCGCTCATCCCGACTTGCCAGGACGCCCCGAAGCCATCCGCCGACTTGTAGAGCTTGGCCTCAAGGCGAAGCCGAAGGTCTGATTTGCTCCGAAAATCCGTCCCTTTTTCGAGACGCTTTTACACCTTCTCTGTTGCCCTCGCGTCCCGGTTGCGGAATGATCTCGCAATTACAGGGGGACAGAAGCATGGCTGTACCAGCGAAGGTTGAAGCGCGCATTTCGACACAGCTGAAGAAATATCAAGCCGTCTTGAAGGCCGCGAAGCAACGTGACATCAGCGAAGCCGACACTGTCACCATAATCAAAGACATCCTCGCGGACGTCCTGGGCTATGACAAATACAAAGAGGTTTCCAGCGAGCACGCGATCCGCGGGACATACGTTGACCTCGTTGTCACAGTCGACGAGAAACAGCGCTTCTTGATCGAGGCAAAGGCAATCAACATTGAGCTCAAGGATGCCCACGTTAAGCAGGCCATCGACTATGCCGCGAACGAGGGAATTACGTGGGTAGTTCTATCGAATGGAGCCGTCTGGCGGCTCTACTGTCAGAAGTTCGGAAAGCCGATCGAAGCTGCTTCGGAAATCTAACTTCAGAGGGTTATTCAAAAGTTTCTTTGGCGGACCTTCTCATCCAAAAGCAGACGAGCAGCAAATATACGGTTGCCGCAATTCTCAGGTCGGACTCGATGATTGATTCTCTTCGAAAGGAAATCCGTCGGCTGTCGGGATTGCGGCTTGAGCCTGACTATCTAAGCACACTAATCGATAGTGAGATCATCAAGCGGGATCTGATCGACAGCGATGAGGGGGCCGATGCGTCCGCTTACATCAAGAAGCTTCAAAAGGCCTTCAATAAAGAGCGTGCCGTTGCTGCAGCAGTTCCAACGGCCAATCCGACGGCCGTTCCGAAACCAGCCGCCGGCTTGTAGATCTGAGCCTGAAGGTGAAGGGGAAATGACGATGAGAGTTTTGATTATTCTCGCCACGGTATGTTTTTCAGCGAACGCGATGGCGCAGGCTCCTTTGCCGCCCAAGGGAGGCCACAAGCCGCTGCTTCAGGTGAAGCCAAAAGCCCCAGAAGGCTGCAAGCTCGTCGGAACGGTCAAGGGGACCAAGCTCTGGGCCGGCAACTGCGCTGCGGCGTCAGCACTTCGGGGAACCACACCCACAGACGAGCCCTCCGCGCCAACGCCGGTCCCGGAAGCAAATCCCCCCGCTGCGAAACAATAGGTAGCCAAGCCCTCACGGGCGGCTTTCGCACGTCTTGCCTACCCGCACTGGCTGCGCTTTGATGCGCGGATGACGAACCAACCCGTCCGCTTTCTAGGCCTCCAGCCGTTCCGACCCACGCCTATCGCGGTGCTGACCGAACGTGGGACGGTTCGTACCCGTAAGGTTCCAGGTCGCTGGCGCCAGAGCTACCAGGCCGGCGGCCCGGCGAGCTGGATCAGGCAGGGCTTTGTCACGGTCGGCGTGCATTGCCTGACAGGTGCGTGCCGCCATCAGGCCACTGTGGAGCTCGCAACGCTGCCGCAGGAACCAGACGTGGGTGCAGATCGGGCGGCACACGCTGTGTGAAGAGTGCGGCGGGGTCGGCGCGGTGAATTTCGAACCGCACTGGCACACCAACACACAGCATGTGGTGCCGTTCACCACCGGGTGGAAAGTCCGGACCTAAGCCATCCGCGATTTGTTCAATTAGCAGTCACCCTCCGTTCACAGAGGAACTTTTACACTACATGCGGAGATCCACTCCATAGGGAGAAAACCAGATGAAACTAAAGTTCGCAGTTCTCGCATTGGCCGCTTTAGGTGGCGCAGCACTTTCGACCGGAACCGCCTCGGCAATGCCACTCGCCCCTTTAGGGCAGTTCCAGGCTTCGAATGTCGAGAACGTTGCAGTTGTCTGCGGTCCACGCGGTTGCGTCCGCACAGCGCCGGTGTATCGGCGAGGTGGCTACGTCGTCCGCCGCCCCTATGTACGTCGCGGCTATGGGTACCATCGGGGCTATCGCCGGTACTAAACCTAAAGAGAGGGCTTCGGCCCTCTTATTCTTCCTGCTAACGCTCAAAAGCTTTCGGACCAAGCTCCGTCAGTCCTACCTCGATAGCCGACGGAATCGCGTCCAAACCGCTTCATGACCGATGTGAAAATTCAGAAATTCAAGCAGGAGCGGCCCTACGCGAAGCCGGAAGCCGCGGCCCGCAAATTGATCGAGATCGCGCGCACTCTCCCGGTCGACAAGGGCCGCATGTGCGTCGGCAAGTGGAACGATCTTGTTCGAGCGGCTGGCGGCAGCGTCGACGAATACGCGGCGGGTCGGGACCAAGCCATCGCCGACGGCGTGATCGTGATGCACGAATGCGGGGGCTTTGTGATGTCCACCCCAACCGGCGCGGCCGTATCCGAGCCGCAATAGCGGCGCTTCGCTGGAGCGCACAATCCCTGCGCCAATCAGTCACGGGTTACCGTTAAAGTCGTCGTTTCGCGCGACGCGCAACCTTTAGGTGAGTCGCTCGTTGCTCCTGTAGTCGATTGGGAGCGGTTATTAATGGATCATGATATCAAGAAGGCTGCTCGTCTGCAGCGCCTCCATCGGCGCGCTCATCAGGTGCGCCAAGGTGCGATCGAACGCACGGGAGATTTGGACGGTTGGAGAGTTTCACGCCTGCTGCGTGACGCGAAGACGCCCGCTGAGGCTGACGAAGCGGAACGTCAGTTAGGAATCTGGGAAGCGCGGAGGTAACTCGAGTGCCTAGCCTGCGACCGTTTGCTGCGCACCGGAACGAATCACCACCATCGCACTTGAGTCGCGGTTCCTGTTGCGTTGGTGGAGTTGCGTCATGCGTCGGTCCGGCTGGACGCCGTCGATCGTGCCGAACGGCAACGATCAAAATGTCTATCTGGTAGTGGATTGCGACGGTAACGGGCGCCGCTGCGTCTGGCGGGAGGCCGACGTAGCAGAGACCGACCTCGAGACCGTCATCACAGACTTGATCGCCGGTCAGTATCCCGATCCGCTGCGGGTCGTTGCCTTCAACACGTTCGAGCATTGGGTGCAGGACGTTTCCAAGGACGTCGCGCGCGAGGTGCGCCGCCGCGCGGATCTCGCCTATGAAGACCTGACGCCGGGCGTGGAAGAGTTCGTTGCGGCATGTCGGCCAGATCGCCAATTGACCCTGAGGCTCGTCTGATGTCGAAAGCCGGCTGGTATCTCCATTTCCGCGAACCGATCCTGACACCGAAGGGCGATCAACTGATCACGCTGCGGGATGCCGGCGACTACATCACCAAATTACCGAAGGCGCAGCACGATACTAAAGCTTGGCAGACTGCGATGCACTGCCTGCTACAGGCAGCCGATAGCGGAGGACCGACTGATTTCGCACGGATGGGGATGATGCAGGCCCTCTATCCGAAGGGCGATCCGGTCTACACGCCACGTAGCAAGGATCCGAAATGGCGCCGGGCTAAGCTCGTGAGGGACCGATGAGAGACGAGGAAACGGTTGCGAGAGCAGTGCTCGATATTGAGCTGATACTCGCCAATTACCTTCACCCGGGGACGCACGATCCGGACAGGGCGATTGAGGAAATTATCGAAATGCTGGATCGGCGCAGCGTCATTGCTGCGGCAGAACGGCTGGCGGCTGGACACGGTCTGCGTGTCGTAAAGTGAGGCGACGCAAAAAAGCCGCGCGTCCAGAAGGACACGCGGCCAAGTCTGCAAGTGAGACGCCAGAGACGACAGGGGTCGCCCATAGGCCTGTGGACGGGTCGGAGCCCGAATTTCAATCGTCTTTGGTGAACTTCAGTTTCCGCCTCGATGCCGCTGTGCGGCGCCGATTTACCTTCACCTTGACCTGAATGGATGACGCCCGGGACCGGCTCGCGCGTGACGCACCTGCTGATAGCCACGCGCCTTCGCCGCGGCTTCCTTGTCAAACTTGATATCCTTGCGCTTCAGATCCGCGATGTGACGGCGACAGGCGTTCCGGACATGCGGCCCTGCGATGATCTTTCCGTCAACAGCCGCATTCGCGTAGGCCGTGGCGCGGTCGACGGTCTTGGGCTTAGTCATCGAAGTGCTCATCTTTCGTTTTGGCTTTGTCGGCATCGAGAACGCGATTCCGTTGGTCGGTCAGGCCGAGCTCGCTCATGTAGGCGCGCAACTGGCTGTGTTTTGCGGCCTGAAAGTTGGCTGGCGCTAGGCGCAACTCCTTCCATAATTCGCAAAAAGCTATCGCGGCCGGCTCCCTTGAAGCGTCGAGCCTGGCCTCGCCGGTCAGATACTTCGGCCGCTCCATGGATCCGAACCTGATCGCTGCCTTTTCGACCGCTTCGCGGGCCACCCCGGCATCGCCGTGGCGTTCTGTCCTATGCGTGCCGTCGACCAATCGAAGGTGGCGACCCTTAGGCTTGCGTCCTCTTACCAAAATAGACATTCCTGAATTTTAATTTGGTGTTGCGAGAGTTTTGGAACCCGTGCGGTCCGAGCCCCCTCAGTTCGCCGAAACTACGGGCTTGACGATGACGCAGGTCGCCGGGCTCTTCGATGGCGCGCGGCACCCAGATTGAGCGTAAATTTCTGGATGGCAGAAGCCATCTGGTCCGAGGTCACACCAAGAGACGCACCGGCCACATGAACGAGGTGGCAAATCAGATCGGAGCGGAATCGTCAGGCCTTAAGCAGATCGAGCGCGGCCACCACGACGCCGATCCCCGCGGCAGCGGCGACGCCCAGAGGCCCGAACGAACCAAGCACGGCACCGATAGGCCCGATCCCGGCAGCGTAGCCCAGCGCGGCGCCGCGGCCGGCGTCGAGTATTGCATTGAAGGCGCCGGCAGATCCCTTGGCCGCGTCGAAATGCTCTGCGGCTTTGGCGAGGACATTGTTCGCCCGGTCCTGCAGTTCCGGGTTCTGAGCTACCGCGGC
>JAQBOS010000327.1 GCA_028287925.1 Mucilaginibacter sp.
TATATCTTTGTATATAATAATTAGTTATGGCTTCACAACAAGATATAAGATGGCAACAAAGATTTTCAAATTATCGCAGGGCATTAAATCAACTTGAAAAATTCATTGCGAAAGGTGAATTATCTGAATTGGAAGAGCAGGGACTTATTAAAGCATTTGAATACACCTTTGAATTAGCATGGAATACATTAAAAGATTACCTGGAGTACCAGGGGATATTTAATATTACAGGATCAAGAGATGCAATAAGGGAAGCCTTTAAAAATAACCTTATTGAAGAGGGCGAAATTTGGATGAAAATGATTACGAGCAGAAATATGACAGTACATTCCTATAACGAAGCAACTGCTGCCGAAATTTCTTCAGCGATTTTAGATGAATATTTTGATTTATTTAAAAAATTAGAAGCGAAATTAGAAACATTAATATCTGGCGCTCAAAATAAACTATTTGAATAATGAAATACGGATTGTCTTTAAATAACCTTGATAAAATAGTTGATATTTTTAAACAGTTCCCTGAAGTTGAAGCAGCCCTGCTTTATGGTTCCAGGGCAAAAGGTAGTTATAAGCAATCATCAGATATAGATATTTCTTTAAAAGGAAAAAAACTTAACCTTTCATCATTAAGCAAGATTAATAACATGCTGGATGATTTAATGCTACCTTATAAGTTTGATATATCTATATACCACCAAATTTATAACCCAGATTTATTAGATCATATAAAACGTGTAGGAAATACTTTATATCGATCACAAAATGTATCCTGAGTATTTAAAAATGACTCTCTATCGCAGCCAAGTCCAATACCTCCAAAAAAATCTTTTCCCAAAAGATTACCTGCTCATACAAATCATTCGATCCAAAAAATTTATTGATAATAATTATGCAAACAACATCAACCTTGGTGATATAGCCGGGGAGGCATTCTTTTCAAAATTTCATTTCATCAGGCTGTTTAAAAAATATTATGGGGTAACGCCGTACCAATATTTAATAAGGGTAAGGGTAGCCGGGGCTAAAAAGCTGCTGCAATCGGGTATGTCAATTTCCGATGCTTGTTACGGAGTTGGTTTTGAAAGTGTGCCATCCTTTACCAAATTGTTTAAAGCTATTACCGGTACAACGCCTTTAGCCTGCCAGTTAAAAGCTGTAAGAAAAAGCAATTTTGAATAAGAACTGTTCATTGTAATTATTGAAATTTGTAACACAATAATGAACAACAGCAAACCGGGTAAAAACCAAAAGATATAAATAAATGAAGATAAAACTAACCAGCGTTACAGTTACCCATCAGGAGAAGGCGTTGAAATTTTATACAGAGATATTAGGCTTCGTTAAAAAAACCGAGATCCCGCTGGGTGAGCACAAATGGTTAACCGTGGTATCAAAAGAGGAACAGGATGGTGTTGAATTGGTGCTTGAGCCTCTTGGATTTGCCCCCGCAAAAGTATATCAGCAGGAATTGTTTAATGCAGGAATCCCCGCTACTGCTTTTAATGTGGACGATATTAATAAGGAATATGAAAGGCTTACCAGCTTAGGGGTTATTTTCAGTATGAAGCCAACCCAAATGGGGCCTGTAATGCTTGCGGTATTTGATGATACCTGCGGAAATAATTTGCAGATTTACCAGCTGTAAATTTTAAATTTGACAACTTTTTAAAAGTTGTCAAAGCTTACCCAATGCCAGTAACTACCCGTCCCGCCAAATTTGAAGACATACCGCAGCTCAATGAATTAATAGCCCTTTCAGTTCGTGGACTGAGCACGGAATATTATACTCCAAATCAAATTGAAAGCGCCATTAAATATATTTTTGGTGTGGATACGCAGCTGATAATTGATGGCACTTATTACATAGCCGAAACCGATGGAAATATAGTTGGTTGCGGCGGATGGAGTAAGCGCAACACACTTTACGGAGGTGATCAGCATAAAGAAGTTGAAGACCCGTTGTTGAACCCTGAACATGATGCCGCAAGGATTAGGGCCTTTTTTGTACACCCTGATTATGCAAGGCGGGGGATTGGCAAGCAGATCATTAACGTTTGCGAGTCAGCAGCAGTAAGTGCGGGGTTTAGCAGTTTTGAACTTGGCGCTACTTTGCCTGGTGTCCCGTTATATACGGTTATGGGTTATACGGCTGTTGAAAGAATAGATGCACCGTTGCTTGATGGCGAGGTTTTGGGAATTGTGAAGATGAAGAAGGGGTAATTAGTTCTTTGGGCGATCAGCAAGCTTTATACCCTCGGGCTGATACGTAATTAGCTTTAACTTATTAATCTTTTTAAAATCGTTATCGGCAGTAATTAATGGCATATCAAATGCAATTGATGACGCAGCAATAATAGCATCTGCTAACTTTAAACGATGCCTTTTTCTTAATTCGACATATTTTTCTTTTATGAGCTTGTTCATTTGAATGATTGAACAATCATTTAAAAGTTCGGTAATTTGCTTTTCTTGTAATTCTGTAATGCCTTTAAAACTTATTAGCTCAAGTTCTGTAATGAATGAAATATAGATGTCTTTACCTTGCAGAATTTCTTCTAAAGTATCACTTCCATCCAAAAGATATAAAATAATATTGGTATCAACGAAGATCTCTTTCCCACTCATTCCTTAGGTCTTTTTGAATAATAAGCGGATCTTCTTTTAAATTCATGATTCCATTATACTTTTTTGCATTAAAACCACCTATAGGTTTTTCTTTATAAAGAATCTTCTCTATAGCCTCAATATCTTTCTTAGTGGCGCCTTTTTTTAATACCAGTACCATAATTCATTTTTTATTCAAACAAATTTAATGAAAATATAGGGTGATTGCTACTCGTAAATTTATGTTTAAAAAAAATCAGGGCCTTTCCTTAGCGCCCTGATTATGTCTAATAAAAAATAATTCTTATTCCAGCTTAAAAATTGAACCCAATATTTATGTTTGACACGCTGTTTCTTAACGCGGAACCATTGTTGTTTTTTACCAGGTCTGTTGCGCCGCCCTGGCCATTAAGTTCAATAAAGAATTTGGCTTTTTCAGAAATCGGGAACTTGATACCTATTCCTAAATCAAGGCCGACATCTGCAGTGTTAAATACATCTTTTAAATCGGTATTTGTTGCGGTTTCTGTAGCATTAAGTAATATGCCAACATAAGGGCCAAAGTTTAAATACCAGTTCCGGGTTCTCCCAAAATGCCAGTTTGCCATTACCGGGATGGTAATATAGTTCAATTTATAATCAGTAGTTACTGCACCATTGTTGTCGCCATTGTCAATATAGCCATCGTTCCAGCCCTTTTGATCATAAGCGGCCTTAATTTTAAGGCTCCACCTGTCAGAAAAATAATAATCGGCAGAAACACCAACGTTGAACCCGCTTCTATAAGAAGTGTTAGTGTATTGGCTGGTAGTAACAGTTGCAGCGTTATAACCTACATTAACACCAAATTCGGTAGTGCCGGCTGTTTGCGCTGATGCGGTTGTATAAATACCCAATACAACCAAAAGTGTAGTAAAGATTTTTTGCATAATTGTGATTTTTTAAGTTGTGCAAATGTAACCACTTCTTTGATATATGACGTCTGCAAACAAACTATGGCATAAATCCCCCCGCCAGGGGGATTTTTAAAAATCATTTTGCATAAATAGAATAGCCGGGGATATGTTACGTTTAGTATTATATTTGGATCAGAACATCAGCTATGCTAAAAAAAACATTTTTATTGGTATTTATTATTTTAAGAAGTTTTGCAGCACAGGCGCAATCTGCCGATTCTGTTTACAGTCAATATTTAGATTTTAATCTTGCCCGTTTCCAGGGTGAGAATGACAGGTTAATGGGGCTTGGCGAAAACCTGTTGCCGGTTGCCGGTAAATTACCCGAAAAGGCCAGGATAAACTTTTATTTTGCTATCGCTAAAATTTATGATGATAATGAGCAACCTCAAAAAGCGCTTATTTATTACGAAAAGGTGGCTGCAGCGGTTCCGGATTATTATGTAGTCCATAGGGGACTGGGCTACATATTTCTTGGGCAGGCAAAGGAGATCAGGAATAAATTATACGCATCCAATGATCCGGCTGTTACAAAGAAGCTAACCGAAGATTATAACTCAGCCGCAAGAAAAGCATTGCCCCATTTGGAAAAAGCCCAGGCCTGCGATCCAAGTGATGAAACACTTGATGAAATAAAATCGCTCTATATGAATATGAAAGATACTGAAGGGCTTAATGCCCTGGATAGCCGGCTAAAAGAACTAAGCAAGCATTGTATTGATATTTTAGAGGATAAGTAGGGAGGTGGAAAAGTCCGAAAGTCCGAAAGACCGGAAGTCCGGAAGTCGGAAAGTCCGAAAGAAAAATAAGAAGAAGTCCGAAAGAAAACTAAAAAACAAAACGTTTTGCTGAGCTTTCTTTCGGACTTTCGGACTTTCGGACTTCCGGTCTTTCGGACTTCCGGACTTACTCAGGTTTTATCCGCTTCAGCAGGCTTCATTTTTTTCATCGTGGATTTCTTTTCTTCCTGGCCGCTGCCTAACAGGTAACCCCAGGGTTTAAGGCTTTCGATACGGTCGAAAATTATTTTAAGGATCGCCATGATTGGGATCGATAAAAACATGCCTGAGAGCCCCCAGATCATTTCGCCAAGAATTATCCCCAAAAAAGTGATCAGCGCATTCAGCTTAACTTTTGAGCCTACAATAGTAGGAAGCAAAAAATTAGAGTCAATTGCATGGATTGCCAATACGCTGCCGGCCACATAAGCGGCAGAGTTTACACTCCCCGTAGCAAAGGTTATTAAAGTACTTAATAATAGTGCGGTAAAAATGCCAAGGTAAGGGATCAGGTTAAACAAGGCAACTATAATGCCCAGCAATACGGAATACTTAGCGCCGATCATCCAGAATGCGGTGCAAGCCAAACAAGCCACTACAAACATCTCCAATAATAATCCAAGAATATATTGCCGCAATATACTTTGGATATTTTGAACAATATCACGCACTATTGCTTCATATTCATTAGTGAATACCCAAATTATAAAATTTATCAGGATGCGCCTGTAAAGCAATATAAAAAAGGTAAAGATGAGGATAAACACGTAAAAAAGCATTAAGGACGACAGCGCCCCGAAGGTAGTACCCAGCACATCAGTACCCGATGCTATTATTTTTTTAGTAGTGCTGTTCACATAACTCATTTGCTTTGTCGCATTTATGTGGAAGGCACCCTGGATCCAGTCTGACAGATCATTTAACGATTGCCTAACCTGGCTTTGAAGCTGTGGCCAATCGCTGGCTAGGTTTGAGATCTGCGAACCCACCAGGTACAATACGGCGCCTATAGATGCAATAAGCAAAATGATTGATACCAGTGATGCTAATGACCGGGGTAAGCGTAATTTTTTTTCAAAGAAATTGGCTATAGGTAAAAGCAGGATGGCAAACAAAAATCCAAATATCAATGGATCAAGCACCTCTTTACCCTGGATTATTATATAACCCAGGGAGAGCAGGCCTATAAGAACCAGCGATAGTCTTTCATAAAATGGATGGGCGGATATTTTTGCAGGCATACAGCAGGGGATTATTATTTTGTGATATGAACACAATTTTAATTTATTAGTTTGAATATAAGAATAAATGAACGATAAATTTTTTAATAAAAAAATTGGCAGAAACACAATACTTTGTATCTCTGTTTGTACCATTAAGGAAATGTATTTTGGCAAACGTTTTGCTTTATAAATAAATCATTTACCTAAATAACTAATATTATGGCAAAGTATTCGGAAAAAGCAGGAGAAAAAGTTGAAAAAACCATGCACGAAATGAAGGAAGGCAAGCTTAAAAGCGGCAGCGGAAAAAAGGTCACCAGTAAAAAGCAAGCCATTGCAATAGGTTTATCAGAAGCCAGAAAAGAAGGAGCGAAGATACCTGAGAAGAAATAGTAAGTTCTATTCAACATAATTGTCGTTGCGAGCGTAGCGCGGCAATCGCGAACTATGCAATTACGCTTTGCAGGTCAGCACACCATTCCACTGCTCTGTAAAGTTCGCGATTGCTTCGTGCCTCGTAATGACAAAAAACGCTATTTCCCTGTAAATGCATCCATAATATCCATCAGCGTTATCGCTTCTTCAATTGAGCAGGGATTTGGCCCTTCATCGTTAAAGTAGGCTACAATCTTTTCTATCATAGGTTGTTGCATATGCTCCGGATGGGTAAAGGTTAGCGTTTGCTCATCTTCATCGGTTTTCCAGCTAATGAAATTGCCAAAGAAAGGGAAAGTTATTTTTCCTTTTGTGCCGATGATTTCGCAGGAATCTATTTTTTGGTTCTCAGCAACGTTAAAGCACCATGAGCCATTTACAACTACTTTGTTTTTAAATAATATCTGGCCGCTAACATTATCGTCAGCAGGTGTGGCGCCCGACTGGTTCAACGAAAAACCACTATACTTTTCAGGCTCTCCAAAATAAAGTAACATCAGGTCAAGTTGGTGCGGGGCCAGGTCATGAAAGTAACCACCGCCTGACAGTTCAGGATGAACCCGCCAGTTATTTGCTGTATCGGTAGCTGTTTCAGGTCTCCGGCTTTGCCACATCCTTATTTGTACTGTACGCACATCACCTATCAGCCCGTTCTCCAGCAGTTGTTTCACCTTTAAAAACATTGGGATGCCGCGGCGATAATGGGCAACTGTTAATTTTTGGTTTGGATGCTGTTTAACTGCTTCGGCAATTTGCCGGGCTTCGGCCGCATTGCGTGTAACCGGCTTTTCTAAATAAACATTAAACCCTTTGTTAAGTGCAGTAATGGCATAATCCATATGTGAAGCCGGGGGGGTAGCGATGTAAACAGCGTTGATGCTTTTGTTATCCATCAATTCATCAGCATCACTGTACCAGGTGCCAACGCCATGACGTTGGGCATAGTCTGCCGCTTTTTCTGCATCGCGGCGCATTACAGCAACCAGGCTGCTGTTTGCTACTTTATTAAAAGC
>JAQBOS010000033.1 GCA_028287925.1 Mucilaginibacter sp.
TTTTTTTTACCTGCCGTTGTTTAAGCATCAGGCCTATGCCGAAATCATCAACACCCGCATTGTTAGAGATACAGGTCAGATCCTTCACGCCTTTTTTAACTAATGCTGCTATGCACTTTTCGGGCAGTCCGCTCATGCCAAACCCACCAAGCATTAAGGTCATCCCGTCCTGAATGTCATGGATAGCTTCATCGGCCCCGTTTACTGTTTTATTCATATTCTATAATTGGTGGGGTAAAATTAGTCATTTTTTAGGGAGTTCATGGTTGATAGTTCATGGTTCATAGCCGGAATTTTTTGAGCTCAGCATTGTATTTATCATGTATTATTAGTTCCCATGCAGCTACTATGATCTATGAACCATCAACTATGAACTATTTAACAAATTCAAAACAATTATAACTCCCACACGTAATTACTTATACCTCAACAAACAAACTATGGAATTTGATAAAAACAACCATTTGGATGATTGGGACGATCATTCAATCAAAACAGCCGAAAAGCCAAACGCATGGCGTGTTGATAATGCGAAAAATCTAAAGGAAAAAAACCTGGAAAGAAACTTATACGGCAGAACTAAAAACAACATGAAGCCTGTAAAAGAAGGCCAGGCAATGGGCGGGCATAGTTTCGGCAAAAACAGCAATACACCTTCAGGCGATGACAAAAACAATCCATCGCAAAACGCCGGATATACCAATGCTTATTTTGCCCGTACTGAACCATCTGAAGAGCATCCTGAAGATAGTAACTTTAAGGCTAAAAGCCAGGATGGTGAACCCGATTATAATAAGGCGCAGCCTTATGCAAACTGGCATAACGAAGCACCGAAACCTGAAAAGATAGAACGCGGCAATGGAGAAAATGACCGCCCGCACAAAGGAAATACGTATTATGAAGGCACCGCCGATGATGAAAATAACGCCAACGTCACCGGCCCTAATGAATTACCCGATCAGCAAAAGGTTGGTGAAGACGTGGATGGTGACGATATTGAGCATATAGAAACTTAGGGTTAGTGATTAGAGGCTGGAGATCAGAGATTAGGTAGAAAAAAACACCACCCGTCATGCCGAATTTATTTCGGCACCCCACAGGACGTTCCCGCTTGCAAAATGCAGACCTATCAGACGACGACCTTTATTATGGGGTGCTGAAATAAATTCAGCATGACATCGGTTTTATTTATTTTAAGATCACCAAATAACCGTCTTATCAATATACGCAATCAAATCATCAGCCATGGCTTGCTGTTCTTTGGCACTGGGGTGTCCGTTTGTGTTTTTGTAGGGGATAAAATGAGTGTGGATCTTTTTATCATTTAAAGCCGTAACAGCTTTATCGATATATCCGGGCCATGGCGATCCTGCTTTGGTTGCATCCATACTTCCCAGGATACAAAGGATCTGTGCCTTTGGATATTTTGCTCTTACACTTTTCACAAAGCCCTGGTAAGCATTAATAATAAAATCATCAGTAGGGGCTGTTGTACCAAACTTTGCTTTAAATTGTTCATTATCATGCATATTTACAAGCCATGAATCATTTTGAAATAGGTTGATGATCACCAGCTCAGGCGTGTATTTTGAGAAATCCCACTTACTTTTAGGGTCAGTAGCATCCAGCCTGTCGTACATCTCAGGCATCACTAATGGGAACCAGCTTATGGTAACCCCTATCCCGCTTTTTGAAGTGTTATAAAATTCAGCATTATAATGCCTGGCTGTTAAGGCAGCATAGCTGATATAGCCATTTTCGTACGGACTGGTGCCCCTGTCCTGCCCTGTTGTATCCTCGTCAGCATACCCGCAAGTAATTGAATCGCCAAAGTATTCTATTTTATGTTTTTGAGCCGGCGGCGCCGGCAATATTTTACCACCATTGTTGAGTTTAAACTGGTAAAACCACGTTTTACCCATGGCCCACTCGGTACGCTTAAACAGCTCAAGGGTATGCTTGCCTGCAGGCAATCCGGACGCAAGTACGTAATCCTTTTTTGCCGTTTCGGGATGAAGGATACTGATCACCTTACCATCTACAATAACATTATAATTATTATCCGACCGCTCATCTTTTAAAGTTGTGCTTACCCCTGTACCCGTAAAATTAATTTTTATGGAGTTAGCAGACCAGGAAAGCTCAGCAGCAGTATCCAGCCTGGTTATCCGGCCGGAATAACGGATATGCGGATCATTATTTTTAATTACAGTTTGGGCAGCACAGTTAAGGCTTATTAAAACAGCAACCAAAGAAATCCAAAATCTAATATTCATATTTCTTCTAAATCTAAATCTGATAAAATCCCAAAAATCTCTAAATCCCAGCCCTGTTTTCAAATCAAATCTAATCCCTTAAATCCGCTCAATCCCGGTCCCTATTTCAAATATACATAGGTGATCCCATCCCCGCCCCTGTCCGCGTGCTCATCTTCCATCCTATCCACCTGGTCATATTTTTTCAAATACTGTCTGATCATTTTACGCAGAATGCCATCACCTTTGCCATGGATGATCTTTAAATTACCATAGCCCATCATTAACGCCCGGTCAAATAGCCTTTCAATATTGCTCAACGCATCTTCCGTACGCATTCCCCGCACGTCAATCTCCGGACTAAAATTCGCCATATCGTTAGTTTGGCTATAGCTCTTTCTTATTTCCTTTGGCACAGAAGATTTAGAAACTTTTATTACTCTCTTTTTCTTCGCGACCGTACGAAGGTCTCCAATAGCAATAACCACATTATCCTTAATCAGCTCAATAACCTGCCCGGTGGTTTCACTGTCTGTTAGCTTTACCCAATCTCCGGGCTTTAGTTCTTCATCTGCCTCTACGGTTTTTGTAACAGCCGGCTTAACCGTGTTTTTCTGTAGTTCGATATTTAAGTTTTCGCGCAGGGTTCGGGTTGTCTCTTTATCTGCATTGCTACTTTTAATCTCCGATATGGTATTTTCAACAAGCTTATTGGCATTTAAAATAATGTTTTTCGCCTGTTCTTTAGCATCTTTTATCAATACCTTTTTATTTTCTTCAAGGTAACTCTTGAGCTTTTCGTTTTCAGCAAGAAGGACATTTACCTGCCGTTGCTGTTTTTCAAGCTTTATTTTAGTGTCAAAAATTTCCTTTTTCTCACGCTCAAGGTCTACCAATAAAGTATCCACCTTTTTTTGACCGGCACTCACTTTATTTTTTGCCAGGTTAAGCACATTTTGCGGCAAACCGATTTTCTGAGCTATCTCAAAAGCATAGGAGCTTCCGGGCTTACCCACTTCCAGCATGTAAAGCGGTTTCATCTCCACGTTATTGAAAAGCATAGATGCATTCTCGATCCCTTCGGTGTGGCTGGCAAAAATTTTAAGGTTTGAATAGTGCGTGGTTACCATTCCCCTAACCTTTTTATGGTTTAATGATTCCAGCACCGCTTCGGCAATAGGTCCGCCAAATTGAGGATCGGTACCTGTACCAAACTCGTCAATTAATATTAATGTTTTCCCGTTAGCCTGCTCTACAAAATTCTTCATTTTTGACAGGTGGGCGCTGTAGGTGCTCAAATCACTTTCAATAGACTGATCATCGCCGATATCAACAAAGAGCTGTTTAAATACCCCTGTAACACTTCCCTCCGCAGCCGAGATCAGCAAGCCGGCCTGTACCATCATTTGCAGTAGACCAACCGTTTTCATACAAACTGATTTTCCACCGGCATTAGGTCCGGACACCACAATTATGCGGGTACCCTCATCAATCTGAACATTTAACGGAACAACTGTTTTCCCTTCCTTTTTAAAATTCAAAAGTAAAAGCGGGTGGCGCGCATTGGTTAATTTAAGCCGGGCATCATTCACAACCTCTGGCATATTACCTTCAATGTCAATTGCGAACAGCGCTTTGGCTCTAACAAAATCAAGCTTGGTTAACAGGCTATGGTATGATAATAAAAGCGGAACATAAGGCCTTAGCTCATCGGTTAATGCCATTAATATTTTTACGATCTCGCGTCTGCGTTCAAATTCAAGGTCGCGAATTTTGTTATTTAATGTAAAAACTTCTTCAGGCTCCATATAAACCGTTTGCCCTGAGGCCGATTCATCGTGAATAAAACCCTTTAGCTTACGTTTATTTTCGGCCAGCAATGGAATACACAGCCGGCCATCCCGTACGGTTAATGAACCATCCGCTGTCCAGCCGTTACCTGTTGCACTTTTGAATATTACATCAATCTTTTTTCGGGCCTCCTGCTCGGCCTTCGCAATTCCGGAGGTAAGATCCGCCAGTTCGCGGGATGCATTGGGCCTTATCTTTCCTTTCTGATCAATTATAAGATCAATTTTCTTAAGGATAGTCTTTTCAATCGGGAGGTGTTCAAACAAGGCCTCAAGGTTGGGGTATTGCCCTTCGCGCTCATTAAAATAACCAATTACGGCAAATACGGTGGTGAGCGAGGCCTGCACCTGGTAAAATTCCTCTTCGCTTAAAAAAGCGCCTTCAATCTTGGCCTTATTAGCAAGGGATTTTATATCAAAAAAATGATGGATCGGTAAAGGAGCATCGTTCTCCAGTATATTTTTAAACTCGTTGGCCTGGTAAAGAAACTTACGGATCTGGTCGTAATTATTCATCACCTGGATCTTATCAACCATCTGCATGCCCATTTCGCTTAGGCAATGTGCTTTTATTAGTTCTTTTACCTCGGTAAAACCCAGCTTATCAATACTATTACTCGGGTAAAGCATTCTTATATTTTAGATTTATTTAATTGTTGCCGTCTTATCAAGTCCAATGAATCAGTTTTGCGTAATACCTTATTCAGTGAATCTGTTTTTTGTTTCAGATTTGTTAAGATCTGCTCATACATTTTTTGTAGCTCAGTTGGCTGAGTAGCATAATATTTAAGGCTTTTTTTAAATTGGGCTGAATCGGTATGGTGCCTTTTAAATAACGCATCGTACCTGCTGGTCCCATATTTATTTAAACTGTCCTGCGATTGAAAGATTCCATACTCCCGCCCGTCAACCATGTGTACTTCGGTTAACAGGTTGATCATTGGGTCGTGTTTTATAATTCCATCGGGAGCTTTATCACCTTTACATGAAAATAAAAAAAGCGATACTGAAAAAAACAAGGTGATATATTTATGCATTCTGTAATTTAGCGGCGTATTAATTAAGCAAATTTACGGATAAATGAGCATAGCAGAGAACATCAAAAGCTTAAAAAAAGAAACTGAACTTATAAATGTAACCTTAATAGCAGTATCAAAAACTAAACCCGCTGAAGAAGTGCTGGAAGCTTACCATACAGGACAACGCTTATTTGGTGAAAATATGGTACAGGAACTGGTAGAAAAGTATGAACAGCTTCCAAAAGATATCCAATGGCACCTCATAGGCCACCTTCAAAGCAATAAAGTTAAATATATTGCGCCTTTTATCAGCATGATCCAATCTGTTGACAGCCTTAAATTATTGCAGGAAATAAACAAACATGCCGAAAAAAACAAGCGCATTATTGATTGCCTGCTGCAGGTTTACATTGCCGATGAAGAAACCAAATTTGGACTCGGTTTTGACGAAGTAATTGAACTGTTACGCTCGGAAGAGTTTGCGGCTTTAAAACATATAAAAGTTCGTGGCCTTATGGGCATTGCAACCAATACAGATGTTGAAAAGCAGATAAAAGATGAGTATTATGAGCTTAAAACCTTTTTCGACGGCATAAAGCAAAGCTTTTTCAGAAAAGATGAAGCATTTGATACCCTATCAATGGGCATGTCGTCCGATTATAAAATTGCTATTGAGCAGGGCAGTAATATGGTGCGTTTGGGAAGTACGATTTTTGGAAAAAGAGTAATAAAGCACTGGAACCGGGATTCAAAGATTTAAGGGATCCCGGAGGACTTATTAAAACAACAAGATCATGATAATCATTAAAATCCTTTAATCCTGGTTCAACCGGGATTCAAAGATTTAAGGGATTAGAGGGATCCTGATGTTTTGCTTAATAAACGATAGGATCATGATAATCCTTAAATCTCTCTAACATAGTTCACCAATGACTAATGACACAATGACTAATGACTACTAACATCAGAATAGTTAAAAAAGAAGATTGTCCCCGTTTAATGGAATTGGTAAATGAGTTGGCGCTGTATGAAAAGGCGCCGGAAGAAGTTACCGTTACTTTACAGGAGTTTGAAGATGCCGGTTTTGGCGATAAACCTGTTTGGAAAGCATTTGTTGCAGAAGAGAATGACCTAATAGTTGGCTTTGCCGTTTATTACATCCGCTACTCTACCTGGAAGGGAAACAGGATGTATTTGGAAGATTTGATTGTAACCGAAGCTATGCGCGGCAAAGGAGTTGGCAAGCTGTTATTCGACAGGCTGATTGCTGAGGCCAGGGAGTTAGGCTTTAACGGCATGAGCTGGCAGGTGCTCGACTGGAACGAGTCGGCTATCGCATTTTATAAAAAGAAATATGGTGCTGCCGTGGAAGCGGGATGGTTAAATGCATCCTTATCAAAAGAACAGCTTTTAAAATATTAAAATATGAAAGCAGGTTATTTAGTTGTTTGTTTATTTGTTATCGCGATAAGCTCGTGTATGTGGGGTAAACCCGCTAAAAAAAATCCGGATATAGTTAAAGATACTTTAGCTTATAAATATACTGTATTTAAGGAGCGGGCAGCTGATTGCGGCAATAAAGCAGATAGCGATTGCACTGTAGTGAAATTTAAATATCCTGATTTTAAAGGGCAAAAAACGCTGAATGATACTGTATTAAGCAAATTGCTTAATATGTTCCAACTCGGTGAAAAGCCCGACACCAGCCTGGCATCCCTTACCAAAAACTTTATGACAGATTACCTGGGTTCAAAGCAAAATGGTGTTTCGTCAATGTTCTATTCACTTGATGCTTATGTGAAAATTATCAGGCAGGACTCAAGTCTAACCACATTGGAAACTGGTGGCTACAGTTTTACAGGAGGAGCCCATCCCTCTTCGTACACCGGTTTTATAAACTGGAATACAAAAGCTAATAAGGAAATTCAATTGAATGACCTGGTTACTGAGGACAATTTTCCGCAGCTGGTTGCCATTGCCGAAGCTATATTCCGCAAAAACGAAAACTTAAAAGACACCACATCGCTGGCCACCAATTACTTTTTTAAAGACAATAAAATTGCGCTGAATGATAATTTTTCAATAACACCGGTGGGTTTGAGATTTTTTTATAATCAATATGAAATAAAACCTTATGCCGCGGGTACTACAGAGCTGATTATCCCTTATACATCCATTAAACATTTACTGCGGCCCAATACGGTCATAACCCAATATATTAAATAATGCTTGTTTTTAAATTCGGCGGCGCATCTGTAAAAGATGCCGATGGCATAGTTAACCTGGCCAAGGTGGTTAAAAAATACGATGGAAACCAAATATTGATAGTGGTTTCGGCAATGGGTAAAACTACTAATGCACTCGAAAAGCTTACCAAAGCCTATGTTGATCAGGATGATGAAGTGCATACTATTTTTGATGAGATAAAAAAATATCATTACGATATCATTGAGCAGCTATTTGACCATTCTGACGCCATATTTAATGAAGTTGCTAATACTTTTGTGGAGATTGACTGGGTGATTGAAGAAGAGCCGCATGATGATTATGATTTTATTTATGATCAGATCGTATCCATCGGCGAGCTGGTATCAACCCGGATAGTCAGCGCTTATTTAAATAAAGCCGGTATAAAAAGCCAATGGCTTGATGTACGCGGATATATCCATACGGATAACACCTACCGCGAAGGTATAGTACAGTGGGATAAAACCAGGGCAAGCATCAGTGAAGAAATTCCATCTCTGTTGCAAAAAGGCGCCGTAGTTACGCAAGGCTTTTTAGGTGGCACATCAGAGAATTTTACTACTACATTAGGCCGTGAAGGATCAGATTATACGGCATCTATATTTGCTTCCTGCCTGGGAGCCGAATCGGTAACTACCTGGAAAGATGTACCCGGCGTATTAAATGCCGACCCTAAATTTTTTAAGGACACCATTAAATTTGATGAGCTGTCCTATTCAGAAGCTATAGAAATGACCTATTATGGTGCCACCGTAATCCATCCAAAAACTATAAAGCCGCTTCAAAACGCTAAAATACCGTTATTGGTAAAACCCTTTACTGCTCCCGGTGAACCGGGCACGGTAATAAAGGAAAATGGGAAGAATGTATTTTTGAAACCCGTTATCATCCTCAAACAAAACCAGGTTTTACTCTCTTTATCGGCTAAAGATTATTCCTTTATTTCTGAAAACCATTTAAGTGATATTTTCGGCATGTTTGCAGCCAGCCAGGCAAAGGTGAACATGATGCAAACATCTGCTCTTAGCTTTACGGTTTGCATTGATTTTTATGAAGACCGTTTTAAAAAGCTTTTAAAACTCCTGGGCCAGGATTTCAGTGTGAAGTATAACGATGGCTTAACATTAATTACAGTAAGGCATTACTCAACCGAATCATTAAACGAACTAAAAACCAATAAAATAATATTGATGGAACAGGTTAGCCGTAATACTATACAAATGGTGGTTAAGTAACATTCCTGTTTAAAACTGTAAAAATATGTTAAACCCGGCGGTATTTCATCAATTTTAGATACCAATGGGCTATATTAGCCCTTGCATCAGGCTTAATCTAATTTCATGAGATTTATAAAGACCATTTCTGTACTATCCTTATTTTTATCTTTCTTTTATTTAACTACGGTCGCACAGGATGTGCCTGTTTTAAATAAAATAATGGCCAAAACAGCTAAGCTTTACAATGACATGCCCATTGAAAGAGTTTACCTTCATTTTGACAAGCCATACTATGCTTTAGGCGATACCATATGGTTTAAAGCATACCTGACAATGGATCAGCATCTGCCCTCGCCAATAAGTAAAATTATTTATGTTGATATATTAACAGCTAAAGATTCACTGGTAGAATCGTTAAAGATCCCTGTAAAAAATAGCGTTTCATGGGCAGACATTGCACTTTCACAATTCACCTATAAAAAAGGGAATTACCGGATAGTGGCCTATACAAACTGGATGAACAATTTCGGACCCGACTATTTTTTTAATAAAAGCATTACTGTTGGCGACGCAATAAACAACAACTTATCAACCCAAATTTCTTTAAAAAGATCTGTTTCAAGTAAGTTTTCAAAAATAACGGCCGGGATCTACTACAAAGATGATGAGGGCAAGCCTTATAGCGAGAAAAGGGTAAGCTGGACAGTTGAAAAAGACTACGATGAACTAATAAAGGGAAAGGGAGTAACTGATAAAAATGGCTTTATTGATATCAGCTTTGTCAATACAAAAAATATAGGCTTAGATTCTGCAGCCTTAATTACAGTTATTGACAGAGGCGAAAGAAAACAGGGCACCAGTAAATTCTCGCTAAAATCTGTTTCCCAGCCAAACGATATGCAGTTTTTCCCCGAAGGCGGGCAACTGATAAGCGGCATCCCCTCAAAAGTAGCTTTTAAAGCCTTAAAGCCTGATGGCCTGGGCATTGACGTAAAAGGCACCATTACCGATAATACCAATAAAGTAGTAGCAGAATTCAGCTCTTCACACCTGGGCATGGGCTTTTTTCAATTAACGCCTGAGGATGGTAAAACCTACAAAGCCAACGTAACTTTTGCTGATGGAACTACTGCAACTCCGGATTTGCCAAAGGTATTGGCTGACGCAACAACTGTAAATATAGATAATACAGATCCGGAGGTTTTGAAAATAAAATTATTGTCAGACCCGGCATTTGTAAAAGAAAACGAGGGTAAAACATTTTTTATACTGGCAAAATCAAGCGGTGTAATTGCTTTTGCCGCTCAAACTAAATTACAAAACCAGGTTTACACCGCGTCGGTACCAAAAAGCAAATTTCCTACGGGAATTGTACAGGTAACACTTTTTGCTGATGATGGCGAGCCTTTGAGCGAACGGATTGCTTATATAATGCACAACGATCAGTTAAACCTGTCTGTAGGAAGCGATCACCCATCTTACACAACAAGGCAAAAAGTTAAGCTAAACATCACCGCTAAAAATAATGACAAACCGGTTGAGGGAAATTTTTCTGTGACTGTTGTTGACGATGCCAAAGTTCCGTTTGATGAAAATTCCGAAACTACAATTTTAACCTATTTGTTACTAACCGGCGATATTACCGGCTATATTGAAAAACCTAATTATTACTTTAATCATCCTGATGAAAAGAAACTGGCCGACCTGGATATTTTATTACAGACCCAGGGTTATCGCCGCTTTTCATACGATGGTATAATGAATGATAAATATCCCCCTATAAGTTTTTTGCCGGAACAGGGCATTACAGTTACCGGAACGTTGCGTGCCTCCAACGGTATGGCTATCGGTAATGGTAACGTTAGCATGAAAATTAAAGATAAAAACCTTTCTGCAAACGCGGTTACTGACGCCGACGGACGTTTCAGGTTCCCTAATTTAGTATTTTCAGACTCCACACAGGTGTTTCTAAGCGCACGTAACAACACGCGGGCAGGCGACCTTATATTAAATGTTGATGGTGACCCTTATCAAAAAATCGCGGTAAACCCTTCCAAGCCCGATGAAATAATGAATATTGACAGCACGCTTAGCCCTTATTTAAAAAACAGCAAAGCGCAGATCAGTAATTCGCATATTTTAAAAGAGGTAGTTATTAAGGATACAAGAATTAAAAAATTGGTTAGTCACAAGGACTACAGTAGTTTATCAAGTTTAAGCAGCGAACCGGACCACCTTGTTACTCCAAATATGCTACAGGGTTGCAATAGTCTTTTAGATTGTTTAAAAGTATTTGCCACAGGTATGATCTTCGAAAATGACAACTTTTATGTTATGCGTGATTATAACGCGGGAAAAAGGACTCCGGTCCAGGTTTTTGTAAAGGGAATGCCCGTTGATGTGAATTATTTATCAAATATGACAGCAGATGGTATTGAATCGGTAGAGATCTTTTTAAAGGATGAGCTTGGCCTGGTAAATAGTGCAAATAATAGTAACGGAGCGATTGTTGTTAACATGAAAAAAGCCCCGGAAGGCCAAAAAATAACTTTAGCACAGCTCAGGGATCTGATCCCGCCTAAAAACGAACTGACTGTTACACCCAAAGGATATGTTATAAAAAGGTCATTTTACCTGCCAAGGTATAGCGGCCCGAGAGAGCTGCAGCCAAATCAAACAGATACCCGGACTACCATTTACTGGAACCCGAATATTATTACCGACCCAACAGGTACAGCTTCATTTGAGTATTTTAATGCCGATGGAAAAGGAACCTACCGCGCTATAATTGAAGGCATGGATAAAGATGGTAATATAGGCAGGCAATTGTTTAGGTATACGGTGAAGTAGAGTTGATTAAGTTGATTGAGTGAGTGGTTAAAAACCTGCCATCCCATCAGCAACTCCAACTTAATCAACTCAATCAACCTAATCTAACTTAATCAACTAACAAATGAGCAAACTAACCCCATTCCATATAGCCGTACCTGTTTACGATTTGGAGGAAGCACGAAAGTTTTACAGGGAGGTATTAGGCTGCAGCGAAGGCCGCAGCTCGGATCAATGGACAGACTTTAACCTTTACGGGCACCAGTTTGTTATTCATTTAAAACCCAGGCCCGCCGGGAAGGTTGAACATCATTTTAACCCTGTTGACGGGCACGATGTTCCGGTGCCGCATTATGTCGTTGTTTTGGAGTGGGATGAATGGCATAAGCTGGAAGAAAGGCTAAGAAGCCATAATGTAAAATTTGTAATAGAGCCTTACATCCGCTTTAAAGGTTTACCAGGCGAGC
>JAQBOS010000029.1 GCA_028287925.1 Mucilaginibacter sp.
TGGCAGCAGGAATAATAACCGTTTGCGTATCAAGCATTGCCCCCGATGTGCCAACGCCGCCGGGGATGTTCCAGAACGTTACTTTGGTGCTTACCTCATAGGCAGAATCATTATGCACCACCGCGGCAAACCCGTAATGTACACCAGGCAATACAGAGGTATCCCAGCTGCCGATTGGCACAAGCGCACCCAGCGAAGTAGTGCTGAATGGTGTGAACAGCAGAATATCAGGGCTCTCATAGCCTCCGGTGATATAAACAGATGCGCGGTCTTTATAAAACGCAAACGCAGCTATATCTGAGGGGGTTGAAGCGCCTACGCCTAAATTCAGGCTGCTGCCGCTTATTACCGGGTTGCCAGCCGGACCTTCCAACTTTACCCATTTATCAAAAACTGCGGTGCTGTTTACAACCCCGGGCGTGTTAATGGGATGGCCGGCGGCCACAAGCGTTTCTGCGTGCGGTTCAACGGCTAAGGAGCCGTATACGTTAACGTTTGGCGTTAAAGAATTATCGGGCGCTATACTGCTAACAAAAAAGTTATCAAGGAAAGCGCCTGTTGTTTCATTAAAGGCATCCAGGTAGATCCCTGCACCGCCGCCACCACCACCGCCGCCGCCGTGAACAATGTACACCACTAAAATATTAATAACCTGGTCGCCAACAACAAGGGGGGCAAGTGGGGCCGTGCCCGGCAGGTGGGCAATGTCGGTTGAAGTTTCGCCTGCGCCAACGCAGCCTGAAACATTCATAAAACCAAAGTTATAGGTAAGCCCGGCATGGCTGTAGCTGGCCGGAGGAACATCAGGGGTAAATGTGCTGCCGGTAGCCAGCACATTGGTGGATGGCACCAAAATTCCGGGTACGGGCAAATATTTTGATGATGTGGCAGGGTTTCTGTTCTGCCGGGTTTGAGGGCCGCCAACATTTAGGGGCTCATAGTAAACATACTGGTAAATTGCACTTGGCATGATGATTTTTTTTTAATGTTTTTGCCTACTCTATTTCCCTTTTCGGCTAACGGGAGGCTTACTCTTTTATTTGTTTTTGCTGCAGACAATTACAAAAAGGATTTTCGGCTTTTTTGCTCCGCTATTAATTTTTTGTTGAAGTCGGTTTATTTTCAGGTTGTCGACCTTAAGTTGAATTTTGATTTTCTTTAAATAGAACTTGAGGTTTATGACTTGGTTAGGCGTCAGCAGGGAATCAATACTCAAAGGTATTTTACGATCTTAAAAAATGGTGGCGTATAAACACTGAATTTTGCGCGTGTTTTTACGCGATATTTGAACCGGGATTAAGCAGATTTGAGGGGATTTAGGGATGAATGGTGGTGAATGGTGTCCTTGTCACCGCAGCAGTCAAGGGTGGGATGAGGGTATAGAGAGATTGGATTATACCCCGTTCCATTTTCACATGCGGAACGGGGTGGAACGCTGTGAAACACGCTCATTATCAGCATTTTATATTTTTATTGAAATGCAAGTAACTGATAATCAAGCGATACAAATTAATGACTTTTGTACACACCAGTGTAATCTGTTTATAATCAAGATGTTACTGTTTTTTAACTGATTAAAATTGATGGTTTTGCCTGTTTAACTGAACAATGTGGCAGCACTTTATTAACAACATAGCCCGGCAATTAAAAATTTTTGCACTGATTGCCAAAAAAAGTGGGTTTACGTGGGTTTACATAATTTAAGGTTTACATCGATGTAAAACCTATTAATCAATTATTTACATTGATTAATCAAAAAAGATCAGGGTTTATATTTTTGTATTTTTTCTTTATTTAGGTGGCGGGTCATTTACATGCTGGCTACTAAGCAGGCGGGCTACCTAAACGCGGGGTAAGCTTATGGCAGGTGGCATACCAGGCTTATTCCGACAATTCAACTAATTTCAAACGATCATTCACCTCGTTGATATCAAAGGCATTTACATCCCATTGCTGACCTTTGGATAGCCCAAGCCATTTCCTCATTTCTTTATGATCATGGTGTTTTGGGTCATCTAATATGTCCAATAAATCATAGTAACTGTACACTCCGCCGCAATCTTCGGGAGGGCAAGCGCCTTTTCCGGCAGTACACATCGGCATTAATATTTTTTCATCAATTATTTTTTCAAGTAGGATTTGATGCTTCCAGGTGTCGCCAAAGTCATAGATATAGGTAAATGTTTCCTTCGGCTTGGAGAACACTTCCGAAAGCTTAACTTCCATGCTGTCCCTTACCATGCCTTCATCATCATAATCTTCCGGGATCTTGTAAATAGGATATGAAGCCCAGCCTTGTTTGGAAAATTGATACATATGGCAATTTCCCCAGCCAAAAGCCGCCTGGATTATTTGATGAAATATATCAAAGGTGAGATCTTCCGACACAATTACCCGGCGCCAAACCCGTGGCTTTTGAATGTCGGCGATTTGGATTTTGAATTGGAAGGGCATGGTAAATAAAATTTATTACCGCAAATATCAGTTATTCAGGAGAAAACAATGAATCTTGATTTTGTATGTTTGTATTTTAAAATGGATCGGGGTGTCACCTAATCGGAACAAAGCTAGCTGGCTGGCTTCGTTTTCTAATTAATCCAAGCGATTGTACCGTCCATATTTACTATAAAATCCTTTCCCTCTATCGCAAAATCCAACCAATCCTTAGTATACAGGAGTTTATGCCATGGTTTTCCTTCATTGTAATTTATGTAGTCAGAAATTTTTTCAGTAAAGCCATTTTTCCCTCTTTTTCCGTAGGTCAACTCTTTGCCGTTACTATCTGTCTTGAAATACTTATTTTCCGAATATTCTTCCATGTGCTGTTTTTCATCTCTTGAATCTAAATGGTGTTG